>CANNHR010000006.1 GCA_947505405.1 Rickettsiales bacterium | reverse complement strand
GGCATAGGTCTCCAATTAATGCATTTACTCACTTGTTTGCAGGACTTATTAGTTACCAAATCCGTACTGATAAACCCTCATTAGATCAGTTACTAAAATTGAATCCTTAAACACAGTTGGGGTTATGCTAGTAATAAGCAAAGTGTACCAAGCTCCTTCAAAGATTTTTATAATACTAGTAAGAACAAAAGTACTATCTAAAAAAAGCATCCCAGAAATCATAATTACCTTAAGAGTATTCAAAGGTTTTCTACTTAGTAATAGCATTGAGAAAAGGATGGTTGTGATGAGCATTACTCCAGCAACACTGAGCCCATAAGCAAAAGATAGCTGATGGGAGGTTTGAAAATGTAAGATGGCTACGATAGTTAATATATAAAGTACTTTATTAACTACAGGAACATATACTTGACCTGGATTATCGGATAGGTGAACCACCTTAAGTTTTGGTAAATAACCTAACATTATCGCTTGCCAGCTAAGTGAAAAAATTCCTGATATCATAGCTTGTGAAGCAATTATAGTTGCCATAGTCGCTAATATTATTAATGGATAAAGACCAGCTGAAGGTATAAGGTGGTAAAATGGATCAGATATTAATTCTGGATACCTCAAGAGTAAGCTTCCTTGACCTAGATAATTTAGAATTAATGAGGGAAAAACTAAAAAATACCATGCTTGCTTAATAGGAGTATTACCGAAATGACCACGATCAGCATATAAGGCTTCTGCGCCAGTGACTACAAGGAACACGCCGCTAAGGGCTTTAAATGCTGCCCATCCATTATCCAAGATAAAACGAACAACAAAATAAGGATTTAATGCCTTTAAAATCATGGGCTCAGCAATAATGTTATAAATACCCAGGCTAGCTAAAGTCAAAAACCAAATTATCATAACGGGACCAAAAAAAATCCCAAGTTTATTACTTCCTATTTTCTGAAAGCCAAAAAGTAGAGTTAAAATCCCAATCGATAGTAATATTATATATTTTTGTATACCAGAAGAGACAATATTTAGGCCTTCTAATGCGCTAAGCACAGATATAGCTGGGGTGATTACTCCATCTCCAAATAACAACGCCCCGCCTACCATTCCTAATAGAATTGATACAGTTTTATAATGTGAATGTTTTAGATTAGAACATAAAAACGATAATGCTAGTATGCCTCCTCTTTCTTCATCTTTATCTATATTCATTACAAGATAAATATATTTAATAGTTACTACGAGAAATAATGTCCATATAAATAGACTAATTAGACCTAGAACGTTATCAGGAGTAGATTCCAAACCGCCTATTATAAAAGAGCTTTTTAGTGCATATAAAGGACTCGTTCCTATATCTCCATATACTATCCCAATAGCACTTAGTAATAATAACCTTGAACTATTTAATGTTTTCTTCAATAGACCTCTTGCATAACCTATTCTGGTTGGTAATTTTGTCGTCAAAATTTGACTCCGGTTCTCATGTACTAAAGTACACTGCGATCCTCGTCTGCATTTTTCCTAAAAATTTCTCAACTATTTCTAGGTTATGCAAGAGGTCTAATACACTAATCTTAAAACAAACTATAAATTGATCGTTCTTTTATCGATTGCAAGAGCTGCTTCTTTTATCGCTTCATTCAAAGTTGGATGAGCGTGACAAGTTCTTGCTATATCTTCAGAGGCGCCACCAAATTCCATATAAGCTACAACTTCGCCAATTAACGTGCCCGCATCAGGACCGATAATATGAGCTCCAAGGACCCGATCCGTTTTTGCGCATGCAAGAAGCTTAACCATACCGTCAGTGTCACCGATACTTCTAGCGCGTGAATTAGCTAAAAATGGGAATTTGCCAACTTTATAATCTACGCCATTTTTTTTCAAATCTTCCTCTGTTTCACCTACTGATGCTACTTCAGGGTGAGTATAAACCACACCAGGTATAAGTTTGTAATTTACATGTCCAGCCTGTCCATTCATAATCTCAACAGCAGCTGTAGCTTCTTCTTCAGCTTTGTGTGCTAGCATTGGACCTCTAATCACATCGCCAATAGCATATATATTTGATATATTAGTTTGAAAATGATCATTCACGTTAACTCTAGCACGCTCGTCCAAAGCAATGCCGACCTCCTTCAACCCAAGTCCATCAGTATTGGGCCTTCGGCCGACTGACACAAGCACTACATCACAAGAAATTTGAGATTGCTTCGAGTCACTAATGCCGCTTACGGTTATAGTCACGCTACTACCTTTTTTTTCTGCTTTGAGTACCTTTGTGCTTAGCATGAAGTTAAAGCCCTGCTTTTCTAAAATTTTGTGGAATGATTTACCAATTTCGCCATCAAGCGCTGGCACAATACGATCAGCAAATTCTATCACAGTTACCTTGCTGCCGAGTCTTCTCCAAACGGAACCTAGTTCGAGACCTATGTACCCGCCTCCAATTACTACAAGATCTTTTGGTACTTTTGATAATGATAAAGCTCCAGTTGAAGAAACTATTGTTTTCTCATCAACAGTTACACCAGGAACGTCAATGACTTCTGAGCCCGTAGCAATTAAGATGTATTTCGTTTTAATTTTCTCAAGACCGGCTCCATTGATAATCTCAACCGTATTTTTATCAAGAATTTTACCAGTACCAACAAGTTTAGTAATTTTATTCTTGGCAAAAAGCGACTCAATTCCTTTGCATAGATCATCTACAACTTTATTCTTCTTAGCCAACATCTTCTCTAAATCAAGCTTGACGCTTGTATTGATGCCTATGTCCGCAAAATGTTCTCTAGCATCCTCATATTTTTCAGAAAAATTTAGTAATGCTTTGGATGGTATACAACCAACATTCAAACACGTCCCTCCTAGAGTCTTGCGTTTCTCAACACAAGCTACTTTCATTCCAAGCTGCGCAGCTCTTATCGCTCCAGTATAACCACCAGGACCACCACCAATAACAACTAAATCAAACTCTTGCATAATTCTAATTTCTTATATGATTACAAATTCAACCACCAAATGATAGCACATGAAATAATCCAATGACAAGAAAAAGCGAAGTACAAAGCAAGTTTAAAATTACGAGAAACACGAGTGCTAAAACCTAATTAATAGGAATTTGTTTAGGTTTTATTTTCAATAGGATTAAAATGTTCTTTTAGTAGTTTTATGCTTCGTTTCGTTTTGCTTGAGATCAAACTTATTAGATTTACGTGGTCTATAAATGGTTTATCTTGAATGACCATAAGTTCCTGATACATGTCTTTTGTTATAGAGTAAGAAATTCCGTTCTTAAGGCTATTGGATTGGCCAGCAATTTTTAGCGCTTTCATAAGTGATACGGGAGTTTCATATTCAAGTTCAAGAGATTCCATATCGATAATGTTTTCTGCAAAACCAGCTTGCCCGAGCAAAGGTGTCATATGCTCAAATTGAATAAAGGGTGAGATATGGGGAACATGCACTCCTGAAGTTTTTGATTCAAGTTCTACTAGTTTTCGCCGCAAACGTGCCAATGTGCCACCACCTGGAAAATTACAAATAAAGATTCCAGTTGGCTCAAGGATTTCATATATCTGTTTTAAAAACTTCTGCACATTTGATATCCAGTGCAAACCAAAAGGAAAAATTATCAAATCAAATTTTTGATCAATCACGCCCTTTTGATCAGTTGATTCAATGATAGTTAATTTATGATCAGAATATTTTTTATGCAGAGTTTTGGTGAAAATATCTTCAAGAATTGGATTAATTAGTAATATTTTACTAAACTCACGATCTATCGGTTCAAGACGATCGAGCATGTCTTCGCATATGAATTTGTGAAAAGGTGATTCGTGTAAAATGTTTCTAGATTTTTTGCGGTTACGTTCTATCGTGGGCGTATTAAACATGTCTAGCGTTGAACCTTACGGAATAAATCGTTATTCTTAATTCTACCTACCCTTACCTCAACTTTACTCATCCTCAGATATTTCGATTTCATGCTTCTATTTTTAGTATTACCTAGATTACGTGGTTCTCTATATTCAAGGCCGTAGGCATAGCGATGAAGGTCTTGCTTATAAGTTACCATTTTATTATTTATTCTATTAACACTTGCCTGATAATTGCTAGCTCTATCATGCGTACCTGAATGGTAGTGACCTACAGCCTTATTCCAATTTCCTAGTCTGTTATAGTGACTTTGAAGTAACTGGGCTGCATAAGCGATATTTCTTCTTGGCGATAGTGCTTGATCAAGCGACGTAAAAGCATCAGGGTGATGTTTTAAATTAATCTGCATACAACCAACATCAATGCTTGCCTTGCCTTCAGCCATTTGATCTTTTACAAATCTGATTGCGTCTCTTTTTGTTCTAAAATGAAATCCTTTGCCTTCGACATTTATTGTCCAAGGCCAAACAACCCCAATCTTATGCCTAGAGTGAGATTTCTGAGTTTCTTGCAAAGAAATTGAATGTAAAATATCTTTTGGTAAGTTATATCTATTTTCAAAATAAGAAAACATGCTAGAGCATTTTTTTGATTCTAGTAGCTCACGGTCCACTCCTGCAAACACGGAGGTTGAACCGAAAATAAGAGATATAAGTATCAAAACTCTTAAGTTCTGCTTCATTACTAATCGATAAATAAATTTATTAACAAACATAAACATTGTAGTATAGTAAATATAAATTTGCAAGTTTATACTAAATTGATTAGCTATTTTGTGCGTTGTTACTTGTCACTCACCTATTGTAGATAGGCTTCGCGCCTAGCGCGCCAGCACATAAGGCTACTGAATTTACTAAATATATCTCAAGTGAAAGAAATGTTTGACAACATTAGGGCTAAAAAGCACGCAAGTTCCTTAACTGGAGGCCTAAAGGCAATCTGTATTTAACCCTCTAAGAGTAGGCGTAGTTTTGAAATGGCTTCTTCTAAAAGCTTTTGATCTAATTGCGACATTTTAACTACTTTGCGTTCTTTCCAATCTAGAGAGCGTACTTGGTCACACAATATCGCACCAGCTTTATTGTTAATATTGACTACAATTTCAAATGGATAGCCTTTTACATGGCTTGTAATAGGCATAAAAACAGCAAGATTAGTTTTAGCATTATATTTCTTAGGCGATATAACTAAAGCTGGTCTAGTTTTTGTAATTTCATTACCTTTTTGAGGTTCGAAATTAAGCCATACAATATCACCACGATCGGGAATATACTTTACCATGATTCATTTCCAACGCTATGATCATCGTTAAAGCTCTCATGATGACAATTATTCGTATTAATGCGATCTAGCAGTGTATCTAACTCAGAATGAGATTTAGTAATAATAAGATGATGATCTTTAGCAATCAATTCAATTTGTGAACCAGAATGTAAATTTAATTTTTGGGCTAAGTTTTTAGGAATCCTTACGCCTAAGCTATTCCCCCATTTTTGAACTTGTGTATTCATTGTAAAACTCAATTTATTTTGTATAAACAAGTATATACTAACAATGAACAAAATACAAATGTTTTTTTTATTTCTTATATTCGGCATTGCTAAATAACTACAATCAAATTATGTCGGGTAGAAACCATAACATTTACTCCATATTAAAATTGAAATTAGTTTCCATGTTATGGTAACCCCCACAGAACCGTGCTTGCGATTTTCCCGCACACGGCTCTTCAATGAAACATTCACTATAAAAGCTAGAATTAATACATTGCATAACATATCCTCGGTGTCGGTAGTGGATTCCACTGTAGATAATTTTGATATTGTTCGACATTCATACTCTTTTTCTGACTGCGACGATTTATCCACTTGAATACCATCCAAAAGATGGACTGATAAAACTTAGAAAGACAGCGATAATTACCACTCACTCCAAAATAATTATAATGTCCTGTTAATTTAGATTTAAGTACTGGCCACCATTCTTTAAGACGCAACTTATTACGTATATTCTTTAACCATTCCTTAGTTTCTTTAAGCTTCCGACAAAGATTTTCTTTACTAGTCTTATGACCAATAACGAAATATCCTTGTCTACTCTTACCGCAATAATGCGTAAACCCAAGAAAGTTAAAAGTTTCTACCTTTTCTTTGTTTCTCTGAGCTTGTTTCCAACTTGTCGTCCAAATTTAAGAACTTTAGTCTTATCTTCTGATACCTGTAGACCAAACTTTTCTAACCTTGTATGTAGGCAGCTCTAGAAAACTCTTTGCATCTTTCTCACTTTCACAACATACTACAAAGTCATCACAGTACCGTATTAGCTCCATGTGTCCCTTTGCCTGTGGTGTAATTTCTTTCTTAAACCACAAGTCTAGTACATAATGAAGATAGATATTCGCAAGTAATGGACTAATCACCCCACCTTATGCGAAGAAAGTAATTATGCAAAGTAACCGGTCAAATCCCTATTAACTCCAAGATTTTACAGTATTTTACTTCGCATAATATCCTAAGATGATGAAGGAGCTTAATGCTCCGATAATCATATTAGGAGACAATAATTATGCAAAAAAAGCCATTGACCGAACTGCTAAGTAATATAGAGCAGGAAATGCTACGACTTCACTATAATAATGCAACTATGCAATTCTATCGTAGACGATGGAGGATGTTACTTCAATTCGCGCAGGAACGAGGCGAGATATTCTATTCTGAGCGTTTAGGCATGGATTTCGTTGAAAAGCACTTTCATATTTTGGAGAAAGATTTTAATCGTACGCTCTCACAATCGAATGCTCAGAATCTGCGCGTCATTAGAATGATTGGGGATTTTCAGCTGCACCATACCATTTTACGTCGATACTACAAGCACAAGGAAATCCTTACAGAACCAAGCCTTATTGCTCTCAACAATCGATTTAAATCATATTGTTTGAGCAAGGAGTACTCTAAGGTCACAACAGACCATTACATTAAGCAATCTGCTAGGTTTATGGACTATCTGGCTTCGCACAAGGTTACGGACTACAGAGATCTCAATCTGCCATTGATCCATGCTTATATTAAAACATTGGCCGGCTATACGTATAAGACCGTAGAGCAGGTTATTTGCTCTCTGCGGGCTTTCTTGCGTTTTCTTTTAGATATAGGAGAAATTCAGACTGATTTTGCCACGAAAATCCCCATGGTTCAGGCAAGAAAGCAGACCCGTATTCCATCTGTATGGACAAAAGATGAGCTGCACAAACTGATTGCAGCCATTGACAGGGGAAGCCCAAAAGGTAAACGAGATTATGCCATAATCCTCCTAGCTTGTTGTTTAGGGATGCGTTGCACAGATATTAAATCTCTAACAATGGAACATTTTCATTGGGAAGAGAAAAAGCTAGTTTTTATCCAATCTAAGACAAGAACTCCCCTCTCTCTTCCGTTGACGCAAGAAGTGGGATGGGCTGTGATTGATTATCTTAAATATGGTCGCCCTAAAATAGACTGCCCCTACCTATTTGTAAAACACATGGCACCTTTTGGTGCCTTTTCAGAAGGTGATCATTTATCTCAGCTGATTAAGAGATACATGGAGTTGGCGCATCTTCCCACTTTGAAAAAAAGAAGAGGAATGCATTCTCTCAGGCATACCATGGCTAGTATACTCCTTGAAAAGGACACCCCTCTTTCCACCATCTCAGACATTCTTGGGCATATGGATGTTGACTCAACAGCCGTTTATCTAAAGGTTGATATACAAAAACTAAAGGAATGCGCCCTTACTTTTGAGGAGGCTGATCATGAATAACATTCTTTACACAAGTTCTTTTAAGGATCATCTCCAAAACTACATAGACCTAAAACGAGCCATTGGATACAAGTTCGATACCGACGCAAGCCATTTGAAACGCTTTGATGACTTTATTATGGAAAAATATCTGGAGACGACTGTGCTTACAAAGGAAATTGTATTGGACTGGTGTCGCAAAAAAACTTATGAGGCGCAGGCAACCCCATGCACACGTGCCTCCACCATGCGCCAGTTTGGAAAATATCTGGATTCCGTTGGAGTCAAAACTTATATCCTTCCAAAAGGATATTACCCTAGGGAAAGCCAGTACATACCGTATATTTATACCATTGCTGAGCTGACAAGGTTTTTTGTAGAAACAGATAAATGTCGATATAGTTGCGAATGCCCATATCGCCACCAGATTATGCCTGTGATCTTTCGCATGATTTATATGTGTGGACTGAGACCATCAGAGGCGAGGCTTCTCAAGGTTGCTGATGTAGATCTTGAAGATGGAATCCTCTCCATTCATCATTCCAAAAAAGATAATAGCCGGCTTGTTTCCATGTCAGATTCTCTAACGGAACGTTGTCGAAATTTTGAAAAAGAAGTCCATCCTCATTCTGCTGCAGAAGATTACTATTTTCCAGCCCTTGGGGGTAAACCAATGACGATTGTAAATCTTTATCATAACTTCCGCAGATTTTTATGGCGCGCCAAGATCTCGCATGGTGGGAGGGGGACTGGTCCCCGCATCTACGACTTTCATCATACTTATGCCTGTCATTGCTTAAAAAAATGGGTTACTCAAGAAAAAGATCTAACTGCATATTTTCCAGTGCTTAAAACCTATATGGGGCATGATTCATTTAAAGACACCGCTTATTATCTCCGCCTCACCGCAGATGTCTTCCCAGATATCATGTTGAGATTAGAGACTCACTATTTGAATATAATTCCTCAACTGGAAGGAGGTATCAATGATGAAACCTACTGATTTTGCAAAATATCTTACAGACTTTCTTGCTGTTTACCTACCAACACAGAAAAACGTCAGCAAAAATACCATTCATTCCTACCGAGATACGTTTAAGCTTTTGCTTCATTACTGCCAGGACGTGAAAAAGCTTCCAATAGAGAGGTTGACCCTAAATGGTCTTTCTAGTCAATGGGTTACTGATTTTTTGGAATGGCTAGAGGCGGATCGCAAATGCAGCATCTCCACCAGAAACCAGCGACTTGCTGCTATTCATTCTTTTTTTAGATATGTACAGGCAGAAGAACCCGCCGGGATTTTTCATTTTCAAAAAATATGCGCTATTCCTATCAAAAAAGCAAAGAAGCCAGTGGTGGACTACCTGACTCCAGAAGCCATAAAATTGCTTCTGGAACAACCTTATAGACATAGACCAAAAGGCAGGCGTGATCTTACACTCATCAGTGTCTTGTACGATTCAGGAGCTCGTGTGCAGGAATTAATTGATCTGAGGGTTTGTGATGTTACTCTGCAAACACCTGCTGTCCTCACACTAACCGGAAAGGGAAATAAAACTAGAAGAGTTCCCATTATGAAGAATACAGTCTCTCTGTTGCAGAATTATCTCCTGGAAAACAAGCTTGACAAGCCTTGGAAAAATGAGTACCCACTGTTCGTCAATAATCAGCATCATAAGCTAACAAGGGAAGGAATCGCCTATATCATCTCAAAATATGTTGCTTCCGCAAGAAAAGAATCAACTATCGTACCTCCGAAAGTGAAGAACCATATGCTTCGTCACTCAAAAGCTATGCATTTATTGCAGGCAGGAATCAATCTCATATACATCCGTGACTTTCTTGGGCATGTTGATTTAAAAACGACAGAAATATATGCGAGAGCGGATACCGAGATGAAACGGAAGGCGATTGAAAATGCCTACCCTGATCTGATTGATCCCAATCTTCCTGACTGGAATCAGGATCAGGCACTGCTTTCTTGGCTAGCTGAAATAAAATAGCTTGGACATTATGCGAAGTAAACGAAAGCAAAGTCCTTTGTTTATGCGGAACAGATCCCTTTACTTTGCATAACGCTTTACTTCGCATAAGGAGGATTATGCAAAGCTTTGCATAACCCACCTTGAGGAGTTCCTACCTCCGTTGCTAACTGCTTTCCATCTTCAACTACTCCAGCTTTTAGGAACTTTCTTACCAAACATAATAGATTACGATCAATAATTTTCTCCTCCAAGCACCGTTGTAGCCAATAGTGATTCACATTATCAAACGATCAACCATCTTAATAGCCCTTTCAACAACCCGAATTTAAAAGATATCAAAAAAGTAAAAGTAGTAGATCCCACGCACCCACTATTTGGTCATTCTTTTCATGTATTAGAATGGCGCAATTCACCAGGTAATGAAGGATTTGTTTATGTTGAGTACCAGCATCTAACTCGACTCTATATTCCTATTGATGCTACTAATATTGCTTTTGTACCTCGAATTCCTGCAACTAAGTTAACATGCGAGAGCATTCTAGCATTGACTAACTTAGGAATGGAGATACCAAGCTTATGCCTCAACCACCAAAACAAGTCTGGCAGCGATTATCAGAAAAACAACAAAATGAAATCTTAACCGAACTATTAAATATTTGTCAGGATATTACCTATGAACACATCAGAACTAATAACATCACAACACTTGGCTCTCAAAGCAATAATTTATATTCGACAGTCAACATTGCACCAGACTCTAACCAATCAAGAAAGTCTAAAATTGCAGTATGCGCTTAAACAACGCGCTTTTGAATTTGGTTGGCAAGCAAATAATATTGAGATAATAGATGCCGACCTTGGATTAACAGGTGCAGAAGCTAAGCATCGCGAAGGATTTAAATCATTACTAACACAAGTAACACTTGGTGAAGTTGGTATTATTTTATCATTTGACGTGACACGATTATCTCGCAATTGCTCAGACTGGTATCCACTATTAGATGTTTGTGGCTATCGCCATTGCTTAATTGCTGATCGTGATGGTGTTTATGATCCATCTAGTATGAATGGGCGTTTGCTTTTGGGTTTAAAAGGTCAATTAGCAGAAGTAGAGCTAAGCACAATCCGTGCTCGACTAACGGCAGGATTATTAAACAAAGCACAACGTGGAGAGTTAGCTCTATCGTTACCAGTTGGATTATTGCGTAACTGCCTTAACCAAGTTGAAAAAGATCCTAATCGTGAAGTCCAGGACAGTATTCAACGTGTTTTTAATATTTTTCTGCAAGTAAAAACAATATCACAAACATTAGCTTACTTTAATAAGCATGGGCTAATGATGCCGCGCTATGATAAATTTAAACAACTAGAGTGGCGTAAACCGACGTTAGCTACTTTATCTAATGTCCTTAAAAACCCAGCCTATGCTGGTACTTTCGTTTATGGAAAAACTCGTACCTCTAAAATAGGACCTTCTGCAGTGGATAAAGTAACACGAAAATTACCGCCAGAACAATGGAAAATTGTTATTCCAAACAAATATCCTGCCTATATTTCAACTGATGTATTTGGTAAAATCGAAAACATGCTTAAACAAAATTATGCCGAATATACTCGCAATAAAACTCGTGGTGTGCCACGTTACGGAGCAGCTTTACTGCAAGGCATAATTTTCTGTGGTGCCTGTGGTCATAAAATGTGCGTTCAGTATAAAGGTGGAAATCGTTACTTATGTAACCATCTCAGAACCCAATATCGTACCCCAATCTGTCAATTTTTGTCCGCGGATTCAATTGATGAATATGTAATTAAAGCTTTTTTTGAAGCACTCTCACCGGTAGAATTAAATGCTTATGAAACCTCTTTAAAGGAGAAGGATCTTGAAACCCAATCGGTGCTTAAAGCTCAGCAGCAAAAATTAGAACGTTTGAGTTATCAAGCTAAATTAGCTGAAGCACAATTTAACCAGGTCGACCCCTATAATAGACTAGTTGCTGCCGAATTAGAAAAACGATGGGAACAAG
The DNA here is from genome assembly GCA_947505405.1 of Rickettsiales bacterium. Lineage (GTDB taxonomy): Bacteria > Pseudomonadota > Alphaproteobacteria > Rickettsiales > Rickettsiaceae > Megaera_A. The sequence goes on along the minus strand of CANNHR010000006.1, from coordinate 29,631 downwards.
CATTACTTGCTCTTAAACAAGCAAAAAAAATCATTGAAGAAAAATCAAAAGAAAAGTACTCTATTGAAATTCCTGATGAAATTAAATGTGCTTTTAGAGATATTGGCAAACAATTACCCACCATATGGAGCAAGCCAGAGTTATCTCACAAACAACGTAAAGAATTTTTACGCTGCCTTATTGATAAAGTTGTTGTTCATCGTCAAGAACGTGATACTATATCTGTACGGATTGTATGGAAAGGTGGTGATACAACAACAACGTCAATTAACGTCAATTAATGTTCGTGTAGGTTCTTTTAAAGAATTATCATCGTCAAAAGAAATGGAGAGAAAAATAATCGACCTAAGTCAGAAAGGTATAAATGATGAATCTATTGCTCAACAATTAACTGCTGAAGGTTATCGTTCACCTATGAAGCCCTATGTAATACCCAGCACGGTACAAACTATTCGTCTCAAGCACCGGCTATTACAAAAAGAATCACAATCTCATCAATTACGCAAAGAAGGATTTTTATCTGTAACTCAAGTCGCCCAAAAAATAGCTGTAGATAGGCACTGGATTTATGATAGAATTCATAATGGCCGAGTTAAAGTATCTAAAAATACGGAAACAAACGCTTATTTGTTCCCCGACCATTATGAAACAATTAAATTATTTAATCAGTTAAAAAATGGTCACCTTTATGATGTGGATTTTAGAAAGGAGTATCAAGATGCCTAATCAAAGAACCCTTTGATATCTACTTCTACAATATAATTAGTCGGTTTAGTCATAACCGCTTTGTTTAATGCTTTTACTGCATCATGACAGCTTAACTTAGGCCTGAATCCATAAGATACATCCAAAAACTCTGCTTCATAAATCTGTTCTAAGATTTTCTTTAGCATAATTTGAACTAATTTGTCTTCAACTGATGGTATGCCAAGGCCACGCTTCTCGTTCTTACCAGCTTTTGGGATATAGACCCTCTTTACTGGCTTTGGACGATATTGCTTTGACTTCATCGACTCCACTAATTGACTAAGTCTTTCTTTTAAATTTTTACCGTAAGCTTCAACTGTCTCACCGTCAATCCCACAAGCTTTATTAGCTTTTAGTTCTTGATAGCATTCTGCAAGATTAGCCTCATTCACATGATGTATTAACGATGTGAATTTTAGTTGTTTATCTTGCTTCGCTCTTCTAGCTATCTGATTAAGTTTAACCTGCATCATTTATTATAACCTCAGTGTATTATTATGACTGGTACTTAACCAGGCTTTCCATTGCTGACCGCTTCCCCATGTACATAGCTTTCCTATGCTCCGAGTACTATCAGTCAGTCCGACTTCTTCTGCATCATTTGCCAGTTCTCACCTGTTTTGACTAGTTCTAACATACTCTTTCGAGAACACAGAAGATCTCCCAAGTTTACGTAAACTCCATCTCATATCATGCCACGGACTTAGACTCCGATAGAGTGAGTGATGACTTACCATTGCGTCACCCTTCATGCTGCCTTCCGCACAATGAAAAACGTCGGCCTCTATAATATGGTACATTTCGGGACTCAACACCTTCACTTGCGTTGCAGCCTGATATGTCGCTTCTATTGGCTTCATCACATTCGTCACCTCCTGCAATGCAATAGTTGCTTCTATGCTGTTGGTTAGACTTTGCATAGGTCAGATTCCCACCGATTGAATTTTACGCACTTTGCTTGGCGCACTCATAAAACCTCATATTTAAAGTTCTTCAATTTGATATTGAGTTGCACTAAGATCATTTTTTAAAGAATCAACATTAGCAACATATCCGTACCACTCAAGGCGCAGCTTATTCCATCTTAAGCCATTATTCCTAATGATTTTACGAATATCGCTACTCGGTTCTTGTCCGAACTTTAAAATCACTGCATGTTTATTTGTTTGTTCTTGATCTAACTTAGTTTTACCGATTTTAGTCCATTGTTCTTTAATTACCTGATTAGTTTCTAATGATTCGGCAATTGATAGTAACGCGCCGTATAAAGCATTAGTGGGTAAATAATCTAAACCAGCCTTAGTAACTAATCCACCGACTTCAATTAAATGACGAGTGCGCATTTTACGTTCTTTGAGTTTTAATCTTGTCTCTTCAGCAATCAATCTGTTTTTCTTTTGCTCTAATCTAACTTTTTGCTCTACTACATTTTGCATAATAATAAATCTTTGATTAATTATACCCAGTTTACCAATTTAGTTTATAGAAAAATAGTAAATTATCAAATCATTTATAACTAAATAATATTATCAATTCCTAACATATATAACAATGTATCATATTTCTCCGTTGCCTACCATACCTACTTTACTTATACCTAAACTATATTGTCCAATACTATAAATTTTTTTTCTTGAGTTGAGATAAAGTTATAACATTCATTCGCAGAATAATGGTATACGCAATATATGTTGTAACCAACATGCTTTTCTATTATAGTATTTTATATATAAATGTAGATAAGTAGTTCTGAGTTTTAACAAATGGCAATTCAATTCGCAAGAATAGAAATAGTAGGTCGTTCTTCAGGTGGTAGTGCCTGTTGTAAGGGAGCTTATAACGCCAGAATAAAAGTCAAAGATGAGCAAACAGATATAATTTATAACTTTCAAAATAAAGGCGATAACGTTTATCATGAAATAATGTTACCAGATGGAGTAGATCAAAAATATAAATCTGTTGCCGAGCTAATGAATGAAATAGAGAAGTGTGAAAAAAGAAAGGATAGTCAGTTACTTAAAGATATCGTACTAGCACTACCAGACGATAAAGAACTAACACTTCAAGATAGAATAGAAATAGTACACCGATTAGTAGCAAAAAGAGAATGGATAAAAGAACGGTTAGGAGTTCAGATTGATATTCACCAGCCGCATGATGGAGAGAAGAACTGGCATGCTCATTTATTAGTTACTACCCGAAGATTTACAAAAAATGGTTTGTCATTTGGTGAAAAGGCAACCGACCTGAATCCCGAGTTTAAAAAAGCTGGGAAGAGAGCGTATGTTGTTCCAGAATTACAGCAAATACATGAAGAGCTAAAGAATATAACCAACGACTATTTTAAAGAATTAGGTTTAGAAAATAGAGTTGATGCGATTGCATTTAATCCCCAGGAGCATATCGGACCTGTGCGTATGCGTAGTGTATTAAACCAAGCTGTAGAAAGGAACGAAGATAGGCGTCTTGCTAATATAGAGCATTTAAACTCTGGCCAGAGGGTGCTAGTGAAAGTGACAAATCATATGAGTGTATTTAATAAAGCTGATTTGAAAAGAGCTGTTAAGTTCATTCCTGAAGTAGAAGTAAGAGAAAGGTTGGTAGAGGATGCTCTGTCTAACAAATCATTACTTGAGTTGTTTGATGAAAATGGTATTAAAACCGGCTATTACACTACTATTGAAGTCCGCGGGGAAGAAGAGAAGCTGTTGCGCCTTAGTGGTTATGTAGCCGCTGGTAAGAATGTGATCTCTATGGGCGGGTTAAAAGCCATTGATAATGCCAATAGATTAATAAAGAATGCACGTAATTCATTGTCAGAGGAGCAGCTTCTGGCGTTGTCGCATCTATTACTAGAAGAAAGTGGAGTACGGATAGTTAGAGGCCGTGCGGGCGCTGGTAAATCACATGTATTAGGGCAGGTCGCTTCCATTGCTGGGTCTTGCGGAGTTAATGTGATAGGTCTTGCTCCCACACATAAAGTGAGGGAGGAGCTTGCTAAGAAAGATGGCTTTGAGCAGAATGAGACTGTTAAGGGTATGTTATTTAAGTTGCGTCACGGTAGATTTGAGCTACCTAAATATAGCTTGTTGGTTGTTGATGAAGCTGGAATGATTGGCAATGAAGATTATCATGAGTTGTTAAGAGTAGCAGCAACCAGGAAGTGTAACGTTATATTAGCTGGGGATGAGAGACAATTAGCTTCGGTACAACGTGGTGGTATGTTTGAGGTATTTGCGGGTAGTTATGGGTCAACTACTCTCCTTGATATTCAGAGACAGAAGTCTGATTGGGGCAAATCAGTTGCTATGGCATTTTCTAAGGGAGAGGTGGCTACTGGAGTTGGTATATTGCAGGTGCAAAATCGCATTATAATAGATAAAAATGCGAATGAATCGATGCAGAGTCTGTTAGCGGCTTGGAATCAGAGCGAGGAGAGAACTACAGGCAGATTGATTATTGCTGTTAAGAATCAAGACGTGGAGGCGTTGAATCATGGTGCAAGGCAGTATTTAAAGCTAGAAGGGGCGCTCTCTGGTGAGGAGATAGCTGTTGGTGGCCATCATTATATGCATGGCGATCGTATTTTGATCAAGCAAACTAACAAAGAGCTAGGTTTGACTAACGGTGATTTAGCACAATTAGTGCGTGTGACAAAAGATAAGTTTGTTTTGCGCTTAGAGAATGGCGATAAGGATAATAAGGCCAAAGAGATATCATTTAACCCGAGTATATATAGCGGCTTTAGGCATGGCTATGCGACCACGGTATTTAAATCGCAAGCGGCGTCAATTAAGGATGTATTTGTTTTCCATGATGGATTTGCGGGAGTGCGTAATAGTTATGTGGCATTGTCACGGCACGTCAATGAGCTAAAGCTGTATATCAATAATCAGGCGACTATGAATACTGTTCATTTAGTCAAGCAGTTAGGTCATGATCCAGAGATAGGCAGTAGTTTAAGCTATTTGACGAAAGCAGATCTAGTCAAACAAGAGTTCAATATTGATTATGAGAAAAACAAAGGCTTTTTTGGCAGCCTGGTTGAGGGGGCGTTTGACTTTACTGCCAAGCATATACTGGCATTGTCTGATAAGTATCTACCTAAAAGTGAGTATTATGATTATAAACCACCGCAAGTACTACCAGAGAGAGTTGAGGCAGTGCTAGATAGTATAGGAGCAGATATGATGATGGGGCAAGAAGAAGCGGCAAGTATGGTTCATGTGCAAGAGAAAATTGCCGTTGGTGGGAATGCAGTAGTAGCTAATAATGCTATACAGGCAAAAACTAAGGAGAATAATCATAGTTCTAGTCATAATCTTGATCGCATCTCTAGTGTCGATACTATTCTGGGCGTTAATAAATCCAGTCAATCAGCCAAGCAACGTTTTTATGCGCAAGCTGATTTTGCCAGAAAAGCTGCTAGTAATGTAACAAGAAATATGCAGCAAAAGGCAGTTTGGGATAATGAATCAGAGCAATTACGGAGTGCAGCCAGGTTTAAAACCGAGCAGATAGCAAGAGACTTACTTGGTGAGCCGAATAAAAAACTATCTGATGGCAGGACTTTGCGGTTTGGTGAGCATGGCAAGATTGCCGTGCGTATTAGCGGTGAGCGTATGGGTACGTGGTATGACTTTAGCAGCAGCACAGGCGGAGATATCTTTGCCCTTGTACAAGAAAAGCAAGCTTGTGATTTTAAGGCGGCAGCCGAATATTTAAGGCGCGAATGTGGTATGCAAAATTTAGCCCAAAGCGGTAATTTAAGTCTAGTACATGATCATAAAAATAGTGATTTAACTGAAAAATATCTCAAGGAAAAACAAGCTGAAGAACGCGTGGCAAAAGCAAAACAAGTGTTGGTGGCTAAGCTACATGAGCGAGCCAAGGATATAGGTGATAGATCTGTAGCTCATCGTTACCTTACTCAAAGACGAGGCATTACTTGTGATGTTGGGGTTGATATAAAGACGACTGGAATAAAAAACCAAAACCAGTATCTGCCCGCAATAGTCGCCTTTGCTAGGAATAAACAAGGTGTGGTAACTGGTGGTCAGCAGATACTGCTTGATAAGCGGACTGGTGGGAAAGCAGATGTAGATATAGCGAAGAAATCGTTTGGCAAAATAGCTGGTTCGTTTGTAGAAGTGGGTAGGGGAGACAATACGCCAAAAGGCAAGGTTAATGTTACTATCATTGCCGAAGGTTTAGAGACAGCCTTATCAGTAAAGCAAGCATTGGCGAATGATGTAAATAATAAAGACATCCAAGTCAAAGTGCTTTGTTCGCTGGGCATTAGCAACATCAAGAACTATCGGTCTGCAACAGGAGAAAAAATAATTATCGCTGCTGACAATGATGGCCAGCATGCAGTCACATCTAAAACCATAGATACAGCCAAAGACGAGCTACAAGGCAAAGGGGCGTTTGTAGAAATTGTCCGCCCAGAAAGAGTAGGCGACTTTAACGACATATTGCAGCAGGATAATAAGGACAAGACTGATATAGGGGAAGGTGGAGAAAAAGAAATACAAAATGCATTTAAAGGTGCGATGACCAGAATAACGGAATCAGCATTGCATCAAGCAAAGAGTGATATGGAGTTTGCCGAGCTGAATAAGGAAAAAACCCAAGCTAAGACATTTGAGGAATTATTACCGATTTTAAGAAAGGAGCAACAGCTAGCTCATAAACTAGCTAAGGAATCGCCAGCAATCTTTGAAAAACTAGCTGATCGTAAACTAAATACCGATCCGCAACTTATAGAATCATTGGTTAGAGAGAGAAGTTTCCTCATCAAACACAATATCGTACCAGAAAAGAACTTGTTTAAAACGATGCAGAAATCTGCTGACATTGCCACTACTGCCAAAGATATGTTCAATGAATGTCAACGATACGCTCAGAGAGCTAGCTTGCTGGATATAAGCAGGGTAGATACATGTGATAAACTAGGGAAGGAAGAAGATGTAGTTAAGTTGCTAAAGGATAGTAAAATTAAACATCAAGAATTAGCTCCATATTTAAAGGAAACTGCTGAGAGAAGGCCATTAGAGCATCTTACTAATCGTCTAAAAGTTTATGAGATTGCCCAAGAACATAGTCATAAGCACCCAGAACAATCCAAAAAGTTCAAAGGAGAAATGCAGTCTTTATATCGTTTTTCTAAACTTGGAATGGAAGCCGCTTTAAAAACCTATGAACAACAAGGTCTTGAAAAAGCAGTCAATTTTGCTAAAGAGACAAATATTGATCGAGTATTAAGTCATCTAGGAAGCCAATCAGATATTTTAAATTCTAGAGATAAACTTAAAGGTAAGTCCTACATTGCGGAGGCTTCGAAAGATAAGATCATAATGAAATATGTAGATGCGGCTATATCTAAAGGAAGGGGCTTTGATTATTCTCCTGTTAAAAATAATAATTTGCTAGATTATGCTAACCAGAGGGATATCAATAAAACTCTTGAAGAATTTAAGGGCAATCTGTCAGATCGTAAATTGTTTAAGGAAAATGTAAATAACTTGCAGCGTTTCGGGCAATCCAAGGATTTACGAGATGGTTTAACGGCATTTAAAGATAAAGGCATTAACGCCTTTGTTCGCCATGTAGATACCGCATGCACTAATAATGTTTTAGAAGGAATTAGAAAAGACTTTATAAATATAAAAAAGGGTCAGCCAGTTGAGCTCTTGGATGGTAGATATCGTGAGAAATCAGATTATCTTACTGCTATTGGCAAAGATAAAAATGTGATGAAATATATTGCTCCAAAATCTGACATTGGACAAGAGATAGAAAAACAACGGCAGGTGGCGCCGATTGTACAAAACAAAGATCGTGATTTCGAGAAATAGGCATCTGGTGACGGTAGACCCATTTGTACAAATCAAGACTTAATCTTACAGACACTATAAATTTTTTGTGGTAGTTCTAAGAAGTTGCAGGTAGCTACTACTGAGTCTAGTAGCTAAACCATAATTTATGCTAATTTGTTCATTCATTAAACTCATTATTTCTTTTAATATTTCTTTTAAATCTTCTTTACTACTAATTACTTTAGATAATATTTTAGTTTCTAAATCATTAATTCTGTATCTTTTGATTTCATTATATATTAGACTAATACCCAAAGATGTTAACGGATTTTCAAGTACCTTATCAAAAATATCAAATATACTAAAATTTTCTTTATCGCTTTTTAATTTTTCCCAAAAACTATCATCTTTGTTAATAAGGCTTAGTATATTTTCATAAGATTTATTGATAATAAATTTACGACTACCTATATAAATACCAATTAAATCCCAGTTGTTATTTTGTATTATTAATGGTGAGCCATAACATCCTTCGCTTAATACTAAATTAATCTCAAATAGTTCTTTTCCTTTTAGATTAGGTATATTTGATAATCTTCTGATTACATATCCTTGATGATATGCTAAATCAGGTCTTGAAGCATTGCCATTATAATCAAAAAGATACTCATCTGGATATCCCCATAACATAAAATTACAAGAAGAATAATGTTCTATTTTTGAAACGTTTATCCAGCTTTCGTAAGGATTATCCATTATAGAAAATGAAGAAATATTTAAAATTTCATTATGTACTATATTTGTTATAGGACGCGCTTCCCACTGATTAGAAATAACAAACATACAGTATATATTTTTAATATTTTCATCTTGAAAAACATTAGATGATGTTAAGCCTAAATTATTTTCTCCTTTAACTAAAAACCCTGTGCCCAAAAGGCGTTCAAATGCCAAACTATTAAGGATTTTAGTAGCTTTTATTAAAGGAAATACAACATTTCTTATATCACTCATTTTATTCACTTTGGTTAGAAATATTTATTATACTTTTTAAAGCAGGGTGAATTCAAGTTGATCGTCTATATGTTTCATATTTGTTTTTTTGTCAAATCTGAAAATCATCAGGTTTGCCAGAAGATTTCAGAGCGTCATTCACCAAATATAGGCCAAGTTCAGTTGCATCATTATTAGCAAGATTTAATTTTGACACTGATTCTAGTTGTCCTATGTATCTAGCGATCATGGTTAAACCAAGATCGCCAAGGTTGTTGTTGCTTAAATCAAGTGAATTAAGTTGAGGATTTAACTCAAATATTTTAGCAAACTCAACTGCAAAATAATGGTCTAACTCATTATTATTTAAGTTAATGTTTTGTATAACATGGGCTTTTTTTAATAACGAAATAAGCGGCGCAATTGTTTGCCTACAAAGATTATTATGGGTCAAAGTGAGTGTAGTTAAGCCCTTATTCTCAACCAAGCCTTCTGCTAACTGTTCTAAAGCAGGTAGTTCAAGACGTATGTTATCTAAATTTAGCGATATTAAAGTTGAATTTTGAGGTAAAGCATTAGATATATCTTTTAAAGAGTTAATACTAAGCTTTTGGTGACTAAGATTTATATCAACTATCGTCTTGTTATCAAGGATAATTTGCGATACTGCGGCAATGCCTGAATTTTTCAAATTATTATTAGTTAAAGTCAATCGTTGCAACCTAGTGTTTGAGGCAATAGCCTCGCCAATTTTAGCTACAATATTATTGCCATTTTTGTGATTGGATATTGTTAATCGCTCAATGCTGGTATTAAAGAAAATGATTTTTTCTAACGCTTCAATATCATTTTCCAGCATAACCGTATTACTCAATTTAAAACTTTTGACTGAGTTGTTAAAAGGCAGCGATTCACCCAATAGTTTCCATAAAGATTCGCTTATTTCAATATTTTCTAATTCTATTGATTCGAGAGATGAGCTTAATATTAAAGCATTCTGCAATTTCCTTAGTTCATCAGCAGTAAAATCCAACAAGAAATGCGACCTATCTAACAAAGAAATATTGTCTTCTTCAAGAGAGCTAATTAATTCTGTAGCTGACATTATTTGTTCCATTAGTTGTTTAATTTTGCGATTAAATCTTTTTTGGTTGGCTTGTTATAGTCTTTGATTGGTGTTTCTACTATCGCAGACTCAAGCTTTTCTTGTATCTCACGCTTTGCCATAGAAATGCTTGAATTTTCATGCGATATGTCTCTAAACTCAGTACTAAGAGTCCTGCGTTGATAAGCAATATCATCAGCACTAGAAGTAGCTACAACAGGCTCATGTTGAATCCTGATTGGTTCTTGGTTTTCTTTCTTCTTTTTGACGAAGTAATTGAATAGTTTGTAGCTACCAATTGAGACCTTGCCTTGTACTTGCAGCTTCACCTTTAATTTAGTGATCGGATATTCTCCGCATAATTTGACATAGCAGGTTCTGGAAGGTAGGTTTTTCAACTCATCGGGCAGTACTAATCTTTTGATCTTTTCTGCAGAATTGATATTAACGCCGTCACGCATAGTGTTTGAGACATAAGAAAGGCTTTCCTTAGTTTCGTCAATCTCAATCTCACCAAGTGATTTAGAAGCGTATTCTGCTATATGATTGTCACTAACGGCAAAAAAGAATCTTGTGCGAAATAGATCAAGTAGCTCCTTTGAACCATCATGTCCGTATATTCGATCTAGTTGAGCAATGTTCTGAATGCCCGCTACCAAACAAGCCCCATATTTTCTACCTTGTGCAAGTACCATAGCAAGAGAAGGTATTTTTTGTATAGCCGGCAGCTCGTCCATCACAAACCACATTTTTTCATTTCGGCCAGAATGCGGGCGATCAAGCATACCGTTAATAGCAATATTAGCCCACGCAGAGATTAGTGGTCTTAAAGTATCTAGCTCATTTGGTTTAGAATTAATAAACAACCAACCTTCACCACCGCCATTAACCCAGTTCTTAATTGAGAATTGGCCGCCGTCTTTTAAATGTTTTAGACGCTCTATCTTGTTAAGCAGGGTTGCCCTGACAGATGCCGTACCCTTCTCAGCCTCCTTAGAAACAAAAGCCGCCGCAAAGGTATCAGCAAAATATTCTGAAAACTCATGTAGCGGTATTTTGCCTATAACATCAAGCAAGGATTCAATGCTTCTTTTGTCCTTTTCTTTCTTAAAAGCTTCAGATAGAACTTTGCGAGCCGCATCTTCCCAATAACGGTCAGAAGTGATGCTTTCACCATCAACAAAGGCAGCTGCTAAGTTGTTGTATTCTTCATCAGTATGACAGTCGTTCCAAGGAAGCCAATCAACACTATTCTCACGCAGAGGGTTGAGGATAATATCAGTCGCAGGATTAAAAAACCGATCAACAAACTCACCCGTTACATCAAAAATAATAGCCCTATTTTTTCTTAATCTAATTTGCGGCAGTAACTCATTAAGCATATTAGTTTTTCCAGCACCGGTAGTACCGGTTAGCAGTATGTGCTGAGTTTCTGAATCCTTGACAATCGGTAGGCCGCTTATTTGAATCTTTGAGGCTTGCCTTGCTTTCTTCAATAACCTTCTAAGTTGCGGAACGCTCACTAGCTCACTACCACGTAGCTTCATAGTGCCTATTATATTTCTTCCTCCGTAGATGAAGTATAGCAAACTCAATGTACTGCCAATAACAAAGGCTAGTAGCACCTCAGTTAAGGCGTGCGCAACTACCCATAGCAGAAATCTCCTAATTACCAAGCCATGTTCAGTAACTTGCCAAAATTTGTAGACAAAATCCTGTGCATTTCTAAAAACAAGCCTTCCTTGCTCAAGCGAATAAAAAGTTATACCTATTTTTCCCTTATCATAGAAAAACGCGCCAATGGCAAGTTTAAACTGTACATAACGCTCGATCAGAAAATAATAAAAGGTGGCAAACGTCATGTATTGACTAATGCGCACAGCCAGAACCCCGAGAACAAATGCTAGGCCAAAAATACATACGTTCCGAAGTCCTTGTAGGATCATGCGGATATTATGTGCCCATAATTGTGCCCCGCGGGTGAAATTACTGTTGCTCGCTCTGCTCATAATTATTTGTCTTCCACGAGTTTGGTTAGTTCTTCTTTTTTGTCATATAATTTTTTAGCTTCTGTAACTATTTCTTGTATTTTCTTTTCAAATACCTGTATAGGCGGTAATGCGCTCCAATATTCTGCTACGTGAATATCAATGTATGCGTAATATTCCCTCTTACTAATATCTTCTATAGGTAGTAATTCAACTATATGACTCCAAGTTAATTGTTGCGACACTGTCGCAACAATCTCACTTTCACTAAATTGCTCGTAAAATCTAACCATTCTAGTTAAGCCACTGTAAGTAAACCCCTTGCCATATTCAGCGGCCAATATTTTTGCTAAACTACTAATAACATTTAAACCATATTCTGCTCGCTGCTCACCTAAAATATCTTCCTTTAATCTTTTGCCTATGCGCCAATAAAGGGTTGTCATAGAAGATGAGGCAATATGAACTATATGGCCTTTTGCTTGAGCAATAAGATTTTTAATATCACTAAGTAACTCGTCTGTATCCTGTTTAATAATTTTATTTGTCATGTTCTTTCCTACCTTCTTTTAAGTTGTTGCAAAATATGCAACAACTACCTTTTTCAAATCACAGCGACTTATTTATTAGGACTTACCATAGCCAGTATATGCATAATTTGCACATACTGAATCACACTAATTAAGAATACTTCCGCCCCCATTGCATGACTACTTTTCGTGAGTATTTTTTATGATGTTCCGGTTTTGCTGAATGATAATATTTGACTGCTTCATACCAACTACCGTGCCTGGCTTTCAAAGACTTAAGCAATTTAGCAGCATATTCTATATTCCTCTTGGGGTTAAGCATTTCTTGAGTATTCGCAAAACCATTAGCATGCCAACGGTAATTGATCTGCATTACTCCTACATCAATGTTGCTAATACCATTATCATGGGCATTATCAATTAAGCTAAATGCTTCATGACTACTAGAAGCGATCACTGGCTTACCACCAACATTTATAGCATGTGCGTTCATTCCCGATTCTACTTGAGCAATAGCTGCTAGTAATCCGCTTGGAATACCATATTGCCGCTCAGTGGTTTGAATTAATTGCTCTATTCGTCCATTAACTTGCCCACTAGAAGCAAAGGCATTATTGCCTACCCAAAATAAGCTAATAACTAGAATAGAAGCCTTAAGTTGCCTCATAACTTTAGTTACGAAATGATATTGTTTTGTCATAATTATGTTAACCATTATTTTTTTCAGGCTATCGCGAAAATTTAATGCCAGTAGGCAGTTCATTCCTAGCTACTTTTTCAGCTATTTTAATATGTTGAGCAACAATAATCCTGTGTAACTTTAACCATTCGTGTTGAAGAAAAGATAGCTTCTCCTGATCTATTGGTTCTTTTTTTTGTATATCTAAGTACTAAAAGTAATAGCTGTTCTTCTCTATTAACGTTATAGCAAAATGCTTCTACTAATGTATTTTCATTCAACGCAACGTCTAATTCTTCCTGAGGTTTACCTAAGAGCCCTTTCGCTCCTAATTTCTTAACTTCCAACATTGCTTTATAATAATCTTGTTTTTCTTCTCTTGTCATGTTTGAATTTTCTACACCAGGATAATTACGGAACAAATCCTCTGCTGATGCTCCTAAAGATGTAGGTATTCCTACTCCTTGAATGAAAAGACACGCTACAATATGGGTTATTAAAAATCTTTTTAATCCTTGTTTCATAATACTAACCTTTCAATGATAATAGGCCAGAGCGTTCTGAACTACGAGCGAATCCTTCACCATATCCATACTCATATCCTACTTTCCAAGCTTCATTTTTTAGAGCTTCTTGATACTCCTCATCAGACTTAAAGGATTCTTTGTTGACTCGCTGTTTAACATAATCAGCATAAAAATCTATACCCCTTTTAAATCTCTTTTCTAATTCTAATTGTGGCGGCAACTTAATATTTTTTGTTCTCATTTCTGCTAACTTTGTGACTTGTTCACTCTCTGGAAACTGTGCCAAATATTGTTCTTTTTCTAATAATACAGCTTCTTTTAATTTATCAGTTTCTCTAAAATAGCTGTCCCATAAACTCCAGCCTGGGATTTTGTCCCTAACTCTTTCTTTCTCACCATCTGCATGACCAGCTCTGTACCCTTTTTCTATATAGGATTTATATGGATGGAAATTGCTATCGTTATTTATAAATAAATACATAGCACTGCCACCAAATAATATTATTAAAAATAATACAGGTACTAGCTGTAGTCCTACTGGAGCTATAAACCATTTCTTATATTTCGTAAAAAAACTTTCGATCACATTTTGTTCTGTCATACTACTAATCATTTTTATTACTATCCGTCACTAAATTTATTGCCGCCGTGCTAGTATCACCTATGTCTTCAACTACTACTTTAGCTACTCTTAATACTGTGGACTGGCCAGCAAGGGACTTAGTATCCACGATACCTTTTGCCACATTGTCAAAAATCTCCCCAGACTTACTATCTTTTCCTTTATTTCTCTCATTATTCAAATTCTTAACAATGATTTGCTCATCTTCATCAAGATTTTTATTAAACACTTTACCTACATCTTGATTATACCCCAGATTGCTATTTTTGGTTGCGTCATTCACCACGTTTTCTAGTGGTTTTTCTTCACCTGTGACATCCTTGACAACGGTATATTTCTGCACTTTAGCCTGGTTTTTTGCATGCTTCTCTTCTAGATTCTCTGGGGTTGCAATTACCATATTTTTGACAGCCTGCGTATTGTGGGTTAAATCTGCTGCTCTCTCCCTAGTAGTACCAGGATCTATATGGGTTGAACTAGCATCGAAAGGGTTATATGAGGTGATGATTGGCTGAGCAATTGCGTCTGCTTCTGCTCGGTGTGTATTCATCCAGCGCACAGCCTGCTCTTTGCTACGCAGCTCTGGATGCCTGCGCATTACATCTTTCATAACCAGATCATTGGCATTGCGATCAATTGTCCCAGCATGAGTTTGTGCATATGATAATTGACGACTAAACGTATCAACGTCTTGTCGCGCTTTGGACTCTTCATGACCAATCTGATCTAGTTTGCTTAGGTTGCTGGCAAAAGACTTGTTCAAACGAATGTCATCGCTATTGGTACTAGTGAGGCTTCCGCTTCTTGCCGCAGTTTTAACTTTATCTAGGGCGGTCTGGAAGTCCTGTTGCTCTTTCACAGTCATATCATGTCTCACATCACTATTGTTTGATGCGCTAGTGCTCGTTCCTCCACCTATACCAGTAGCGGCACTAATAACCCCAGGCACTTTGAGATCTAGATGAGAACTTGTACCGGTAGAGTTTGTTTCCCCTGTGCTATCGCCTTCACTAGTAGACTTACCAACGCTAAATCCATGCCGTAAGGCTTTGGTATCGCTTATGCTCACTCCAGCAGCATGAGTAGTACCATTTTGGCAACATTTCTGGCCACGTCTATGTTCTCAGAGTCAGTAATACTTGTTTGACTACTTTGCCGCTCAGTCATACTACCCATAAGACTTTTAGAATTGGTTAAATTAGCCGACATGCCACTAGTCACATTATCACTGGACTTATAGTTATTCGCTAAATTATCTACACGCTCATCAATATACTGACCACCCCTACCATCCGTCTGAACTCGTACTTCACCATCATCAATAGCGCCGCCGCCCGTAGTCAGGTTCGGGGTGTAGTTCTCCTGATTTCGGCTTAGAGTATTATAAGATCTTTGCGCGATAGATAGATTAGCGTCCGCCATACTAGCACCAATGGACATTGAAGATGCAGTACTTGCTATCGCTCCTGCAATACTAGACAAAGCATATGGACTACCAAACACAATTGCAAAACTAATGATTGGCACGGAGGAGATTTGCGATTGCGCCGCTGCATATTTCATGAGAATCAACTCGGTAAAACCACCTTGGCCAAGCAAACTTAAACCATCCTCGCCCCAACCACCAACAGCATCCTTAATCTGGATCATCGCAATTGCATGAATGATAGTATAGAATAATGGCCAACTACAAACCCAAATCATTAACTTCGCGCCAGTAACAATATACGTCCAGCCTCCTGGCAATAGTGCAAAAGGCAAGATTATAACAAACGACATCACCACTAGTGCCAGCATAACAGGTTGCGCTGCTGCGGGGATCATAGCCTCAGCCATCTCCGCCCCAACAATAGAACCAAGTGCTTGATGGAACATACCACGAGTCGCCTGCATCTTGACTAATTCAGGAAATACCCTTGGATGACCAACCTTCTGACGCCAATCATCGTATGATTCACGATTGGCGTTGAGAATCATCGATTGCTTCATCCACTCATTCACTTCAAGCTGACTTTGATCAAGGTAACTAAGTGTATCACTAGTCATTGCCTTAATGCGTTTGGTCATTAAACCTTGATTAGAGGTAGATAAACCAAGAACCGCACCAAACTTGCTCAGTAATAAAGAATCTTTGCTATGAGCTTCTACCGCTTTCTTAACCATCTTGCCAGCTTCAGCGCAAGTCATAAACTTGCCGATTGAGCCATCAGGATTTATTGGCTTAATACCAAAACATTTAGCTGGATTCTCATCCAAATAAGCTAAGATATCCGTGGACTTAATTGCTTGGGATTTATGACCACCAAAATTGCCTATAACATAAGGCTTCATATAACATTGACGCAGGTATTCCTTAGTGTTCTGTAGCATTATTGGATCTTGTATTTGAACATCTCTTAGCTTAGCTACTGCCTTTGCCCCATATAATATACCAGTTTGAGTTGCCCCATTGCTCTCTGCCGGCAGCATTGTCTCTTCCATTAATTTTGACAAATGATGTGAGACAACTGAAGATGTTGAGGTAAAAAAAGATATGCCAATCGGTATATTATCTATTTTTACCGGCGCACTCATTGCCACTTCATCTTTAATCCAAACTGTAGTCTTAGGCGAGAATAAAAGCAGAAATACTATCATTGACGGAATCATCCAGCTCTTGCCTAATAAACCGATATCACCCTTAAAGATGGCCTTAATCCCTATATATACACCGCCAAGCGTCATAGCCATCGTGCCCACAGGCGTTAGATAAGTATTATCTGATTTGAAAATCATGGCCACAGCATTAAATACGCTAACCAGCAAATCACCGCCGCCATATGTATATATTGGGTATTCCATTATCCCCTCTCCCTAGCAATTACATGCTTTTCTATTTTTTCAGCTCTATTGTTAATACGATCTGAATCAGTCATCACTGCGCCCCACTCTGTGCTTGCAAAGCCTAGAAGAGTTGCCAGCGAATCCTCATATTCCGTCAAATATTGTTCCATAGGTTGTTTCTTACCCCTAAGAGCAATCACCCCTTTTTTAATATCTTTGGTAGTTGAACTTAAATGTGATAACAACATATACCGAGCAATCACTTGACTTGATCCATCCAAGATTGATGAGCCGGAAACCAACTCAAGCGTCATATGATCAAATATCGGAAAACTATTGCCAAGCGAGTCAAGAAATCCTTTATCAGTTTCTGAAAACTCTTCTGTTTGAGCATGCATTTTCATTTTTAGCACGTCAAGCCTAGCTCTAGCCATGCCTGCATAAGAGGCTTCAGGAGATATAGTAACATTATTATTTACAGTGATCGTTAGGCAGGTTGAATCATTGCAACTATACATGCTAGCATCCGCGCCGCCATTAATATGGATATCTAAACTTTGTTTGTCACTGGCAAGTGAAGGATAAGGGATCATCACACCATCTTTGACAATAATAGTACCCGTCATCGACATTAATGTGGCATGTAGTTCTGTTGGTATGCCAGCAGCAGTTGCTGCTTTGACAAATAAATTATAATTATCCATCAATAGCTCTGGATCACGACCTTGCGCTGTTTCAACCGCTTTCTTTTGCGCGGCAGTGTCGCGGCATTTTTTGCGTTGCCCACCAAGATCTACTGCGCCACTTGATGCCATCTCTTCACATACGGTTTCATACATAGCTGTATTTTTTGGCAGCGCAGCAGCGAAACCTGCCTGAACAGCTTTACAGTGGCCAATACCAAATTGGCTTAATTCCATTTGTAAATTGCGAAGGTCTTTTAAAATCTGTTCAATCTGCGGGGCATAAGTCTTCATTCCTAAATGAAACCCATAGACTGCCGCTTGTGAGCCTAAATTTTCAACAAGAGTCACTATTTCTCCGCCTGATATCATTGAAAATGAACCAAAAAAAGCGTCTATACCGCTGCATCCTGTCCTTAAGGATGGAGCACTCATAGCAAATGGTTGTATCGCCGTGTTTTTAGTGCGCACCACAGAACTTCCACCGCTATACCAACCAGCTGCCGCATCTTGATAATTACCAGGCACAGTAGTATTAACATGGAGATTTTTATATACATCTTTTAAACCAAATGCCCTAACATAACTAGGGAGGCTTAACACTCCAAAGAGTAGCAATAACTTCACTATCTTTTTGTTGAATCTCATTAAAATAACCTCCTTAAATGCTTATCAATAGCCATGATATTATTGATAACTTGATCCTCACTGTTGATGCCTCGTGAAATCGGTAATACTTCCTTGCCATCATTTTTGATCAAATACAACATTGGTGTTTCACGCTTTGGATTAAACATCACCATTTTGCCAGCATCTAAAACCCCCTCTATTCCATAGAAATCACTGCCATCATCAGTAGCGGCCAATAGTTCAAAGCCGTGCGTTTTGGCAAACTCCAGCACTATGGGTGCAAATGCATGGCAATGTGGACATTCCTCTTGTACCTGAAGCACTAAACCCCACTGGCTACTTAGCTTATTCAGTTTCTTAGCATGATCAGCCGCTTCAACTTGCTCCTGTACTTTCCTATGCATCACATTACTGTGTCCCTTCATATTAGTGAACTGGCTATCTAGCATCGCTACAGCTACTCTTCTTTCACCATAGATTTGTGATTTATTCATCATTTCTTTTTCTAATTTAAGCTCAGCTAACAAATTCTGAGGTGTAGGATTATCTAAAGCTTGGCGATGTGCCTGTTCATGCTTTTTTTGCAAAGCACGAATGTTTTTCTCATACTCTGGTAACTCTTCAACTTTCTCTTTAGCTGTTTTTGGAGATAAATCGTCAGATTTCTTCTTGTCATATCCTTGTTTTTCGCTATACCAGTTAAAGCCCTCTAAAGGTACAGTTCTTCCTGCACCTTTGGAGTTTGCACTAATGCTAATCAGTAGAAAGACAAGTAATTTAAAGAATGAGTTTTGTATTGTTAGCATATGATTATCTCATCCCCGCTAATTCATTCTTTGCAGCTACTAGATCCGAATTGATTTGATTTAAATCACCCTCAAGCTTGTTTTTGTACGACCCTATTGTTTGGTTACCATTGGCCTTATTAATATACTGAGTATATTCTCTTTCAGAACAAGGTCTGCGCATGAAATAGCCACAGGTTGTACGAAGTCTATTTAATTCAGTAGAAAGCCCCTCAATTCTATAATTCTTTTGAATTTCCAACTGTGATATAAGATTTGTTAATTCTAACTTACGCCTTTGTTTTGCCTCTTCTACTCTTTTTCTTTCTAATTCTAGCTTAGCTATTCTCTCGATCTCTAGCCTTTTGGCTTCTAATAGTGCTAACCTTTCATGCTCTAACCTTTCGGCCTCTAGTCTGACTAAACGTTCTTTTTCTAAACGTTCTGCCTCTATTCTTCGAGCCTCTTCTTCTTCCGCTCTACGTCTAATTTCCCTTTTCTCGTGACTCGATGTAGCCATATGTTCTTGCTGAATTGGCGGGATCTCACCAGGCTTTAAAGTTGGAAAACTCTTGTTCGCATTGCTCTTGCCTTTACTAAGCAATGCATCAAACAACTCTTCCATATCAAATTTAGAAAAGTCCAAACTCTTTAACTCATCTAATGTAAGCGGCCGACAATTTGGACTACTTGGAGTACCCCAGTCAATACCTAACTGCTTTCTACCCTGCTCATGAAATATCCGTGCAAGCTTTGAACTAAAACAGCAAAAATTAGTTTTTTTCGTCAAACATTGCTTGAATACTGGATCTTTTTGCGAGCAATAAGTGCCAACCATATGACAAAGCCCCTTATCACGCTTTAATGCCAAACCCTTTTCTTCTCCGCTACATTTACATAAATGCGCAGTATTGCCCCAACCCTTCATTGAAGAACAACAATCAACGAAACCTACTACAATTTTTTTGCACCCGTCAACTTGGCCAGGGAATACCGTAATTGGATCTTTGCAAAGACCACTACCACCTGCCTTAACACAATCTTTGTTTGCCTCATTCAAAGCAGCAAGATAAGCAACATTAGCAAAGTCCTTGTTATCTTCGAGCACTGGAGTATGGCAGTCACCACCTAAACAATAAATTGGCGAATCAGCGAGCGAATAAAATAATTCTTTCTTAATACCGCCACACACATAATTGCGCTTCCACCTCAGACATATACCGAGTCTTGCAACTGGCACTCTTGATTAATCAAGTGAGCGCAACCATCTTTAGGTTCACTTGTGCAACGGTAACTAATTTTCTCATACCAACAAGGACGAACAACATCATATTTCTCGAAAAAAATCTTAACTCCGCTCTTAAGACAGACTCTCTCGGTTTCATAACATTCGTTGCTCTCAGCAAGCTGCTCCATTCCTTCTGTAACTACCTGCCAATATTCATCCTTTTCAATAAATTTCTTCACCTTCTCATTATGCTGATATTCAAACTTATATTCAGGCCAAACAAAAGTATCTTGACTAGTATCAATTGATTGCTGCCCTTCGGAATCCCAACCGGTTGTACCATGCCCATTAGGAGGAAATGTGATTCTTTCACCAATTTCCTCAAGTGGAACGCCTAACCTATTTGCTATAAATTCTCTTGCATGCGCCTCCTTTTGTGGTGATGAAGGATGTAACACCCAGAGTTTTACCCCATATCTTTTGCGTACATAATGTCCCCAATCACTAAATCGGTTTAATAGCTCTACCCCCGGAATCAAAATAGTCGTATCAATTTTAAAAAGATCTTCTCCTTCCTCACACTCAAGTACCAACTCAAGACCCACATCAACGTTAAAATCTACCCCTTCAGTGCAAGTTTTTTCGACTTTAACACTGCTAACCCGCTCGGTGCTACTGAGCCCTTTGCCACCAGTTTTAGCCATTGGATTTTCTTCGATTAATAACGAATTTTTTAACCAAGGATTTTGGGGGTTGATTTTATATCTCTCGATTGCATCGATTTTTTTCTCCTCAGCATTTTGTAAGACCTTGCCCATAGGATCCTTGCGCAATTCTTCTGTGCCTCTATCAACCAAACTACTATCATTTAAACTACTCAAATGAGAAACGTCCCCCTGTGGATCAATAAACTTAGCAGTCTGAGCCGGATCACCAAGCTCTGTTTTATCTAAATAATTGTCTCTCTTATTAAAGCCGATAGCAGGATTCTCTCCCTTGGCTTGGAAGCCAATAGTGACCGCTATTATCAAGAGCAAATTAATTAGTATTTTCATTTATTTCTGTTTTATACTTATCATTATGTTTATTTAATTTTTGCGCTCTATCTGCATAATCTCTAACGCCTTGCTTAAAGAAATATGACCGCTAATCTTTTTGACGCTACCGCTCTTATTAACTACTGCAATAACCGGTACTTGTTTAATGTTTAGCTGTTCAAACAAATTTGGGTTAATCTCAACATTAATCTTGGCTTGCTCCATTTTAGCTTTCATTTGGGCAAATCTATTGCGACTCTTTTTATCACCAAAAAGCCCTATAACTACCAACTTTGCTCCGTGTTTTTCTGCCTCTATAAAGTAACTACGCAGAGATTCATCATTCATTGAGAATGAGACAAACACATAGGTACCAGGCTCTATTTTATTCTGACTCAGGTTATTCTGATTTTTGGGATCATCGGCCAACGCTGACCAAGTAAGAGCAACCATCATGGCTAATATTAAATATATTTTTTTGTTCATTTCTTTTATTCTTAATACCAATTTCATTACTACCCTCTAAAGCAAACAACAATCTCGTTTGCGCCAAATTAAAAAACCAAAATCCTCACCCCAAATAGGATACTCCCTACCCCCTTGCCAGAGCACTTCAGTTTGACCGATACGCTTGCATGAAGTTGTAGGGATCGGATATGTCATCTGTAGTCTATATTGACTCTTTTTGATAATCGGCATCGGATACTTGCCGCACATACCAGCCGTACCGTAATATCCCCAAAGCATTAGTTCTCTATGCATCTTTGCCATGAATTTAGAGACAATGAGTTGCGCCGTGCCAACACCACCATTGTGATACGAAGTAGTACCACTCAAGGGATAAATGCCACCCTGACAACCAGCACACCAAAACATATAATCGTTAGAAAGACCACAGCTCGACGTGATACAATCAGCTACGCAAGCAACTTGAGCCAGAGGATTGGCAAATAACATAGCTTCGGGATTTAAGATACTTGCCTTGACATCATCGCCCCATAATGGATCAAACTCAGTCATATAGGCAATATCAACCGAGCTCATTTCAAGACAAACAAAATCAAGCAAGATTTCTAGCCAATAAATAACGGGATAGATATACCAATGCACATGATAAAACGCCCCTTCCCCATCCTCCTTCATTCCCTTTTGTGGAGTAGTTCCCAATGAGATACCACCAAGGCTCACCATACACATTGGCGATTTTGTTACGTCCACCAAACGCACAGGCTCCCAAAATCCAATCGGAATACCGGGCACGGGCACAGGAATGCCTGATCTTGCGCAGGCACATACTGGAATTGGCGGCAGAGGAAATTTAGGCGGGGCAGTATCTGGGCCACCATTGACTATTTTAACACCAAGAATAGTGATAGGAAATAAACAGCTCCAGCATACATCGGTAATTGGATTAACAAATCTGCCAGTACAACCGATTTTAGCCGTTGCAGATTGGCTAGTTAACAGCAGAATCATTACTAATAACGAAGATCTAATATACCTAGAATAAGGCAAGTTATTCATAGTTTAACCTCCCTTATGCGGAGTAACTTATCTTCTTGCTCTATTATCGCCGGTACTGATTCTATTTTAAAACGATGGCAAAGTATGCCACCTTGGTCAAAATATACTGGTCTCTTTAATAGTTCTGCTAGCTCTAGTGGCGCACCATTGGTCAGTACAATTTTACCGACTTGTTTTCTCGCCCATTTAATTTGCTCATCATCCTCACCATCAATTAAAATTAATGGCTCGCCCCATTTTAATTTATCAAGTGCATTAACAGTTGTTCCGGCAGCAATAATCACTCTGCCCTTATCATCAACAATAGTTGTGTCTTGGGTATAGGTTGGGTCATAAGTCCAGCTTCGCTCTTTTCCTGCTTTGGTAATATTGGTCACAGGGTTAGGACGTAGTACTTTTTCTTTAACTCTACTTACAAACTCAGTTTGTAGCTTTTCTAGCGTTCCATCTTTTTCTGCTAACCCTAGCTTGGCCATGATTTCTTCAAGAATTGAATCCTCGGCTATATTAAATAAATGCCCCCTAACGCCATAATCCTCGATCGTAACTTTATCATCATTGGTTACTTGGTTGCTCTCTTGGTCTTCTCTTTCTGTCGCAGATACAGGAACTGCAGAACAGATTAATGCTAATGACAAAATCGGCAACGCGTTCTTAAGCAGCATGGCCACGCTCCACCAAAATAGTATTAATAGCATCTTGTAAACTCATGCCACCTCCACGATAATCGGCAATTAATTGTTTGTCGGTTGGATTAGTACTCATTAAAAGCAAGGTGAATGGATCGATCATAAGACGACAAATGTCGCCGTTAACTCCCTCGCTCCAAATAGTACACTCGCCGTATTCTCCTTTTTTCGATTCAATAGAGCGCATTCTACGAAACTGAGCATCAGTTTCCACATAACTCTTAAGCAGTGGTAAACTGCGCATTTTACTTAAAGTATCGGCATTTTGTTTGAAGATAATTTTAAACGAAGCTCCCTCGAAAATACTTGCTGCATCAACGCCCAGCTTTTCAAAGTCTGTAAGTAACTGAGTAGCTACAACTACTGATGCTTTATATTTACGAACAATTCGCACTACCTCCTCAACAAACTTTAATGCCAGAGGGTTTTTAAGCGTTTTAGCCATCTCATCAAAAACAATTAGATTAGGTTTATCCGTCTTGCCCTTGGCCATGGTATTATTAATATGGGTGATCATTATCTGCGTCACTACCGCCATTAAGTCAGGAAAGTTACGTAAGTGATCAGTTTCAATAACCACAATGTCCGCATTAAGTGTTAACTCGGCTTTGCCTCGGAAAAACCCACCATAAGCCCCATCTTTGGTATAATTAAACAGCATCCGCCCCAGATCTTGTGCTACCAAGTTGTCTTGCGATGCTAACCAATCCGCTATATCATCTATTTGCGTCCCTATTTCCTTTGCATCCCAACATTCCCGCAGTGCTTGCATTAAAAGCGTTTGTTGCAAATCAGTAGTGCCGTATTTTGGCGCGGCCATAGTACCAAGAGTTATAGGAAAGCTTGCCAAAAAGTCAGCTCTCGCTTCGGCAGATATTCTATCGCTACCAGTTGGCACAGAGGTAAACGGATTAATTGAAACCGGACTGCTCGGATTAAATTCAATATAATTGCCATCAAGCTCTTGGCATAGATTCTTAAAGCTCTTGCCATAGTCGAAGACGAAGACCTTGCCGCCAACACCAAGCGTGGACAACATCATTTCCTGCATCAACACAGATTTGCCACTACCTGCAAGGCCAGCTATGCACACATTGTAGTTCTCAGCATTACTACCCATGCCGGTTGCTAAGTGCGGGGCTAATTCTCCGCCAAATTGAGAGAAATATTTAAGCTGTCCTCTTCTGCCAGTTAAGAGTAATCCGGGAGCATTGAGATCGCCCTTATATTCACCAACTATCGACAATAATGCCTTGGTCTCGCCAGAGACGGTTTTCTTACCTCGACCAATATTCTCAAGTGCTACGCCCACTCCGGCAACCTTTTTACCAAAGCTACCCCTTTCTTCCTCAACCAATGCCATTGGCATACTAGCTAACATAATTGCTAAATGGTCATATCTTGTGCTAATAAATCCCCAACCATTACGCCGCATTGTTGCAGCATAGCTTTTAGCTGCTTGGGCTACTTTATGCTTTTGTCCTTTAAGGATAATATTAGTATGGATATGCACCATCCTATCGCCTCCTTGCAGCGCGGCAACCGCGCCTTGTATATCTCTTCCTTCTTCAATTAAATCTGGGAAGAACTTACCCATTCCAGCAGCAATATTCTTTCCAATCGCCTCTCTTTTGGCAATTGCCCCACCCCTTGCGACAGATTGGTTTTGCAAGATATGTACACCCATATGAATTAGATAATCAGTAGTAATGAATTCTCCCCTGCGAGCTTCATTGCCGATAAACAAATCCATTAAGCCCAAACTCCAATTAGTTGGACGGTTTTCTGCATCAAGGCAGACAAAGGCCTCATCGTCCTTTAAATGCACTATGTCATTATCTTCATATAGTGAAAAGTCAGCTGGCAGAATCTGCTCAGACAATACTTCATGCGGGCTAACTACCGCCCCACCATAAGTATCTTTCCTCCACAGTTTTTGTAAAAAAGATAATAACAAGCTATCATCAACATTTTCAGTCCAAAGTCCTATGCTCTCTAATGTATGTTGTAGCGCTGATCTTCTGCGCTCCATTGCTAGCGAACATGTACTAAGATCAGGAATAGTAAGAGAAATCAATAAATGTGAATCTTTAATCAATCCTTCTTCATCGGCTTTCTTCTGCAGGAAGGCGCAGCGTTTTCTAGCCATCTCCTCATATACTTCACCTTTGCGCTCTCTTGCCCAACGATCAAGCAAAAAACTAATATCACTAGTACCAATCATTAGTATTTGCAGTGATGAACCGTCCGGCAAATTCTCACTATTGGCAATAAAATCAGCAATCTCTCCTTGAGCAGTTAGATCAGTTCCAGGCAAGGGGTTGGCTACTAAAACAAAACCCACTGATGCTCTATTATAAAATAAGCCACTCTCAGCGTCATATGACTCATAGACAAAATGAGGCGATAATCTTTCTCTTTGGAAATCAGGGTGAATGTTCTTAGCCAGCATAACAACAATTCCCCTCTGCTAGTTTTTTAGTTCTGAATTTCCTGGTTTTATTTTTGTTATCGCTACCATTACAATTACAGTTCTGGTCTTGTTGTTTCTGGGCATGTGGCCCAAATAAACCACGATCTGCCATCTCTGAAATCTCATATAAAGACTTGCATTTAAGTCCTTCTTTTACCGGACAATCAAAATCTTTTTTATAGGGCCAAAGGGCACAACCACTTGTCAAAAATGCTAGTAACACTACTAGTGCAATATTCTTAAAACTCATTACGTTCCTCTTTGTTTGATTTTCCGGCATTCATTTGTACCATCGCTTCTTTAAAGGCATCAAAGCCTTCTTGAGAAGTGCTGACACCTTGATTACTAGTCGGTATATTGTTTGCTGATCTCAAATTGCCCTCGGAAGTCTTGTCCTCTTCCCAAGCACTATTCAAATCAACACCGTTTTCAAAAAGCACGTCTACTTCTCTACCGGAAGCGATGACAACCTGAGGCGACATAGAATTAAATCTTTCTATCCCAAAATCAGCTAGTTTTGAAAATGCATCGCCAGCACCACTCGCTATACCGCCCTTTAATGTATTAACACCGCTTAAAGCGTTCTGCTGACCGGTAATCGGTGATATAGGAAATACTCCTTTGGTCGACTGATTCTGTAGAAATTGGGAGAACCCATTAAGCATTCCACTGACCATCGCCATTCGGAGCATGTCCGAAGACTTATCAACTACGATACCTTTAACGCCATATCTACCATCTTCACCAAATACCCAACCTTCAACTCGTCGCTCAATAATTTCACCCCGCATATTCTCAAGAGTCATTTTTTGTAATCTACACTCTGCTCTCTCACTGGATAAATCACCGCTACAATCACCGATCAATATTGCTTCTTTAAGTTGATCAGTGCGCAGTCCTTTGCTAAGTATTCCACCATCTGTTAAACGTAATCTTATCGGCGCAGGGTTTGATTTTGTATTTGTACCAGTGCCAACAACAACTCCTGTCGTGAGTACAGCTCTAGCAAAAGTACCGGAAGGTAGGTATTCCTTAATATTTCTTTTTTTGCTGCCATAATCTTTAGTAAATAAGCCAATTGATTTGGAAGGGGTCGGCAGGACATAACTAATAGTTTTAGGGATATTACTTGCTGCTAAATTAGCTACCATTTTTTGATCTTCTGTTATTTGTTGCTGCTTCATTAATAATGATTTTAATGTAGCTAGCTCCTCATTGATTTTAGCAAGCTCGGCAGCTGATTCTTTTGTCCTTGCTTCTAATTGTTTGCCTAATTCATCTTTAGTCTCTTTCACTTTTTGTTCAAGCCTTGCTGTCCAAACATCACGTGGATCTATCGACTCTTTCACTCCGATCATTGCCTCTCCTTTTGGCAAAAAAGGAACGCTGCTTTCTTGCAGTGAATGAGGTTTGGGAGTGCTATTACCAGAGAAAACGAAGATAAATAAAAACATTAAAACAAGACCAATTACTATAAAAGGAGCAGCAGGGTTTTTGCTAACCCTACCACTTAAAGCCTTTAGCTTTTCTTTTGATAAAAAAATCATTGATGTAATATTTTTTTTGTAATTGGTCATGCTTATATCTCTATTTCTTTTTAATTCTATCTGGTAACGTCTTATGCTATCAGCTTCATACCGCCACCAATCCATTCCAAGAAAAGAGCCATGAAAACACCGATGCCAACGATCATTCCCGCAAGTTTGGGATTACCCTTGAACATTGCTACAACAGTCCCAAATATTGCTGCGACACTTACACCGATGGTCTTTCCTTTGCCAGTTACCAAAGTATTAGTTCTGTCTAATTGATCCTCTATAGTCGCCGCTAAGCTTAATGCTGGATACATACAGATCACCATTAACAACGCGAAACTAACGATTACTATGGGATCGATTTTGATCTTTTCGATAGAGTGGATACTTCCGCTTAGTTTCTGTTTTTGTCTTCTTTGTCCTAACATTTTTAATCTCCTTTTATTGTTAAATTTGTTGTTCCTTTCTCACCTAGATTTAATTTAATAAACTTCACAGGCTCCGGGTTTTTACCTGTAAAACGCAAGGACAAGTCCTGCGTTGTTCCTTTTTCACCAGTCACAGTTAAATAAACTTTTTCCTTCAATGAATTATCACTTTGAGCGCTCGGCACCACGATCAAATAACCCTGATTGTGTATTCTCACCTGCAGAGCTTCTTGGGGATAAACAAACACATCCGTGATACGTTCATCGTCAATAAAAAATCTGGTATAACCCAATTTAGAAACATTTAGCTCTATAGATGTATCAGGTCTTAATAGACAGTGGTTAACTCGAACAGATGGTGCAAGAGGCGCAATTATGGGCGCAATTTCTTGCACTAAGTTCTCATTTTGCGGCATGGTTTCTGTTTCAATCCTCATTGCTTTATGCTTTTTGTTCATAGTCCTAGCACCACACCCACTCAAAGTTGATATGGCAATGATTGCTAGCATTATTTTTAATGTAGATTTAACCCCAATATTAAACTTTGAATTATTAGTTTTTTGCATCGTCTAACTCCTTATATTCCTCAATATTGCTCAGTAATATCAGTCCTTTATTCACTTCCTTGTAAGAAATCAAATAACTCTTCTCTAAGGCTATTTTCTCAAGCGAGCCAGCAAACCAATAATGTAATGTGCCTGTCACTTTGATTCCTCCACCATCCGGAACAGCTCCTTTGATGAAGAATACTGAGCTAGCATTGTTACCTTGAACAAACTGCAATTGCTCTGCAAAAAACTTAGATAGTTCCTTGTTAGTAATGCTAATCTTCCTAATCTCTGCATGCTGGTTAACAACTTCTGCCGGTGATGTGGTAAAAACCTCTTTTGCTACATGAATAGCCCAATTTTTTAGATAGCTTGGGTATAGCTGGTTGTTTGATACCTCCATTCTGCGGTCAATATCAGTCATCGGGATCAGTATCCAACGTTCTTCTTTATTGATCATAGCAATACCAAGCAATAAACTGAGTAAACTCAAAAATACTAACGACACTAGTAGCCATTGGTTGTATTTGATTAGCGTTTGCAAAGATGCTGTTTTCCACTTGTGATTCATCTGCCTACCTTATTTTTTTTAAGCAATTTCGGGTAGGAATTAGGTGCAGGTAAAAAACCTTTTGCTATTAAAAAGCTCTTTGGTTTAAAGCTTTGAGATAGTCTTTTGTATTTCTTAAACATCCAACAAAGTACTATTCCACTTATTAGAGACAAGAAGCCAAATTTGATCTTGCCACTATTGAGTAGAACAATACCCGGAATCCCTCCAACTAGTGACACTACCCATTCATCCAGGGTCAAACCCATATATTTAAGCGGCCTTGATACCGACCAAAATAATCTTTGCTGACTGTTGTTGTTCATTTGTTTCTCTTGTCAATTGCACTCATATCCATTATCAATCTCTATTTATTTTCTATTCTTAGTGCTGTTCTTTTCAGCTTCTAATGCATCAGCTTGTTCCTTTTGCTTTTGTGTACTTATGTTGTCAGGACGAACAGATGCACGGATCAAATCCAGCTGGAGACTCTTTAAATCTGCTAGAACTTGTTTTTTTTGCTTCTTCTTCCTCTGATTCCCTTATTACACTTACTATTACCCCAACTGTGTTTAAGGATTCAATTTTAGTAACTGATCTAATGAGGGTTTATCAGTACGGATTTGGTAACTAATAAGTCCTGCAAACAAGTGAGTAAATGCATTAATTGGAGACCTATGCCTATG
>CANNHR010000005.1 GCA_947505405.1 Rickettsiales bacterium | reverse complement strand
ATATTCATTAGGGTAATCTTTATTGATTGAAAACTCTAGAATACCCTAATATCTTCAGCTATTCAGCTCCTTTCTTAAACACAGTTGGGGTTAAGTTAAGGTTGAATTAGTTAAAAACAATCACAACATTGTCATGCTGAACTTGTTTCAGTATCTTCTTCTATCTCATGAGATCCTAGGCCAAAGCTTCAAATAAATTCATGATGACCCAGCTGAAAAATTTATGTATATCATTTAAATATGAAACTTATTACTAGTCCATTTTATATTTTGCTCTGAGCTCATCATATTCACCAGTAGCTTTAAGCGATGCTATCCCTTCTTCAAAGTACCCTATATATTTTTTGATGTTGGGGATGTTTGCAGAAAAGGCTATATATATGGGTAGTTTTTCTTTTGTTATTTTGCCTGCACTCCTTATAGACTGAGCCAATCCAGTTTCTTGAATATAATGTTTGACAACTCTTTCATCTTCTATATAAACATCAATTTCTTTATCTAGCAAATTTGCTATAGATTCTATAACTGCATTTGCTCCATCTTCAATCATAAACAGGCCGGGGTTTGTGGTGTAATTACTTCCAATATAATGATTTATAGACTCATCAACTACATAGTCCATAATAACACCAATTTTCTTGCCTCGCAGGGAGCTAGTACCGTCATACGTCCACTCAGTGTCAACTCTAGTAAACGCTCCGGAGGAGCTATAATCTAGAGGTAACTCAGTTGCAACAAGTTTTCTGCGTTTTGGATTACTAAGCCCTATAATACCATCAATTTTTCCTGACTCCACTTCTTCTAGCGCTTGACCCCAAGGCATCATCCTATACTCTATGTCTATCCCATAAATATGTAATGCCCTTCTTGCAAGTTCTACTAAAAAACCATGATGCTCACTCTCCGGGTTGCAATTATAAGGACACCAGTAATCTCCAGCTATTACTAATGATCTTCTTTCTTTTTCAACCGCTTGCACACTGGTTACAATAAGCAGAACAACTAAGGCTAGTTTCAATTTGATTGTTTTCATAACAAATTTCCAATAATATCGATTTCATTGTATTATAAAATACTAATCAATTGATTATAACATGAATTTCCGCGATCAAGGTATCATTATCTCAAAAAAACCGCTAAAAGAACGCAGTTATATTGTAACAATATTCACAGAAACCCATGGCATTTATTCGGGCGTGCTAAACCAATATACTAAAAAAACAGGAGATAGTTTAGCTGAAGGAAATCTTGTAGATTTTTTCTGGAATGCTCGCTTGCACGAACATATTGGCTCTGTTAAAGCTGAACTAATTAAGTCTTATAACTCTCACTTACTGATGAATAAAACTAAACTATATGCTTTCAATTCGATCACAAGCATATTAAAGCTCGCGTTTTGCGAGAGAGCGCCTCATAACAATTTGTTTCCGTCTCTGCTTGCTTTTATGGAGTCGCTTAAGCAAGAATTTTCTTTTTTTGAATATATAAGACTGGAACTAGAAATTCTTGCCGAAGCTGGATACAAGCTGCAACTTGATAGATGCGCTGCAACCGGCCTTACAGAGGATTTACATTACGTATCACCAAAATCTGGGTGCGCGGTGTCTAAGACCGCAGGCGCTCCTTACTCTGATAAACTTTTAATATTACCTAAATTTCTTGCAGGGTGCGCAATGGAACAAGCTGCAATAGCTGATGCATTAAAGCTTACCTCCTATTTTTTGAACCGCTATATATTAGCTGATAATGGAGCACCACAAGCTAGGCTACAGTTTACTGAGCATGTAATCCCAAATCCCACAATTGTTAAGACAGTATCTTTACTATAACGTGCTTCTTTTTGCCTGATGAAAGTTTGATTACTCCGTTATCAATAAAGTTCTCATTAATAATCAGATTTTCGTCCTTAACTTGCTTGTCATTAACTTTAGCTCCATTACCGCGTATCAACCTTCTTGAATCGCCTTTAGAATTGGCCAAAGCGGCCTCAAAAAATAAGTCATAACAAGGAATACCAGCTTTTATTCTTTCTTTATTAATAGTGATAACAGGCAAGTCATCACCTACTTCTCCTTTTTCAAAGACGCTTATTGCAGTTTCTTGAGCTTTATTAGCTTTTTCTTCTCCATGACACAGTTTTGTAGCCACATATGCTAATCTTTTCTTAGCCTCATTTATATTGTTTTTGACCATATGGTCAAATTCCATTAGCTCTTGATCAGAGAACTCACAATATAGTTTAGCAAATTTTGATACGTCATTATCTTCAGTATTCCGCCAAAATTGATAATAATCATACGGCAATAATTGTTCTTCATTGAGCCATACTGCTCCACTAACAGATTTACCCATTTTTGTGCCAGAAGACGTGGTCAAAAGCGGGGTAGTCAAGCCAAATGATTCATTGCCATTGACTTTTCGAATCAACTCCACACCAGTCACAATATTACCCCATTGATCACTTCCGCCAAGTTGCAGGTCGCATCTAAATTCTTTGTTTAAGTGGTAAAAATCATATGCTTGAAGAAGCATGTAATTGAACTCTAGGAACGTCAAAGATTGTTCTCTTTCTAGCCTTGACTTTACTGACTCCATGGTCAACATTCGATTTACAGAAAACATACGCCCCATCTCGCGCAAAAACTCGATATAACCAATTTTTTCCAGCCAATCAGAGTTGTTCAGCATTATGGCATCACTTGGCCCGTCGCCAAATTTAATGAATTTAGATAATGACTTTTTTATACCACCGATATTGCTAGCTATATCTTCATCTGATAAATATTTTCGAGCTTCATCTTTTCCAGTTGGATCACCGATTTTCGTCGTAGCCCCTCCAATTAAAACAATTGGTTTGTGTCCATATTGCTGCAATAGGCGTAGTATCATCACCTGCATTAAATTACCAACATGAAGAGATTTTGCTGTACAGTCAAAACCTAGATATGCAATAACCTTCTGCTCTTTGGTCTTCTCTTGTAGCCGCAATTCGTTGGTACATTGGTAAAAATAGCCACGCTTTTTAAATTCTTCAAAAAATGTCATACAAGTTGTACTACTTATTAATATTGGTGTAATCTTGTTTCAAATTGTCCTTTTGTCAAGAATAAATGACTACATACATGCTAAAATGTGCAATCTTCTTTATCATTATTAGCAATATTGCTCACGCAAATGACTGGGACAGTGTTAGATTTCAAAATCTAGCACCTGGCAAAAATTATCCCATAAGTATAGGCAGCGGATTCTTCGTTAATCAAGACAATATTGTAACAAATAAGCATGTCGTTGAAAACTGTCTAAATATAGCCGTTAGAGGCGCAGTTAAACCAACTTTAGTTAAGCTGCTACTTATCGATGATAAACTTGATCTAGCAGTCCTACAGTCTCCTCTAGCTCCTATGAGAGTTCCATATTTAAGAAATAATCATTCTGAAATACATATCGGAGATATACTATTCTCAATAGGTTACCCTTTAGAGAGAGGTGAGACAGGGAATTATATTATTCTTGAAGCACAAGTAATAAATACAAAAAAAGATAAAGAGACAGGATTTACTCACATAGAATTCACTGACAATGTAAATCATGGTAATAGTGGCGGACCATTGCTTGACAAAAATTCCAATTTGGTCGGAGTAGTTACCGCAAAACTGATCTATAAGTATAGCGATCCGAGTATTCCTCCCAAAGAGGTAGCCCTAGCCATCGGAGTCGAGGGACTCATTAGTTTTCTTAAGAAATCTAATGTACCATATGCATCTAGTTCGTCTTATGATATATTTACTAACTATCACGTTGATAGACTCACTAAAGACTATGTTGTAAACATCCACTGCGTGCAAACTGGTACAAACGATATTGCTAAATAAGAACCTATTCAATGGTAACTGGGAAATTTCTAGACAAATCATCAATTATGAAGGTGATCAACCATCTGCTATCGCTAGAGGAACGGCAACTTTTTATAGACAATCTGAGGCAACTTTTCTATTACACGAAAATGTTACTGTAGATTGGACAAATGGTACTACTTCTTTAGCAACCAGGTCATATTTATTTAAACAAACTGACAATGCACTACTACAATATCGTTTTACTCGGCCTATAAATTTATTAAAAAACAAACAACTTGATCCGACTACAATGTATGAAAAGATTCTTATGCATAAACTTATTCTTCAAGAATCTAAAAATAAGTCTGCTCTAAGCTCTGATACCAATTCTCAGTGTAAAGCACCCGTCACTTGGTATAATTCTTTGCATTACTGCGGCAAGGACCAATATATACTATCATTTAAAATACTTTCTCAAGATAGTTTTTTAATGAATTATAAAATTTATGGTCCGGTCAAAAACTCCTATATAAACACTAAATATACACGGGAATAACCAACGCTCAGCATATACACATAATTTAAGCATTATAACGCCAGTTTTGGATAAGAGAGATGCGCCCTGCCTTCGGCCCAGAATCTCATTCCGTTGCACCGTCATGGCGGTTTTTTTTCATTATGACAGTTAAGCTATCCTTTATGAAGTGGAAATACTGTACAATCCAACTAATAGATGATACAATACCTCGATTTTAATCTTTGCACTCGGATAATGAATTACACTCAAGATCAAAAGCAACGAGAACTACAATACTTAGAACAAGAGCACAACGATCTCAATGAAGTCATAGACGACCCCAGCTCTATCAGCAAATTCTCTGAATTCTCTCTACAAAAGCTTAAAAAAAGAAAACTCTTTCTAAAGGATAAAATTAGGCTGCTTCGCTCTATGTTATACCCAGATATAATTGCTTAATGGTGGTCTATTTTTGGTGTGGCTATACTCGGTTGATCTACTTTTGGTGTTACTATACTCGGCTTCTGTTGGGCTACACTTGGCATTTCTTGTGCTTTAGGCTTTTCTTTTACTTCTAGCCCTTTAACATTTTTGAGCTTAGCTTGGTCTAACACCACACTATCTACAAATGATCTAGAAAAATCTAAATCACTCAATTTAGTAGAACTCAAATTTGTCTGACTAAGCTTTGCACCAAAAAAGTCAGTGCCTCGAATATCTGAACCAGTAAGATCAGTGTTCGTTAAGTCGGAATAACTCAGATCTACCTCAATAAATAAACAACTTTTAAACTTGGCATCTTTCAATTTTGCTCCTCTTAGTATAGTATTTTTAAAAACAATTTGCGCAGAGCTGATACCTGATAAGTCAAGAAAAGCCATATTCATATTTGAAAAATCTTTGTGTGCCATCAATTCATTAATATTTGTAATTGCTTCTGAGCTACTGATTCTCTCAAATCCTTTATTATTAAATAATATATTATTGGTAAATTGAGAGTTTATTACTACCATTGCCACACTATTAATTCCTCTCAATTGCGAATTATAAACTGGCGAATTGTCAAATGTTACAGACTGAAAGTCACAATTTATCATTGCAATCTGTTCCATCTTAGAGTTAGAAAAAGTAGCCCTATGAATCTTTGCATTTTTAAAAATCGTCTTGGCTAAGTTAACCTTATTAAATGTGCTATCTTCTAGATTATAATTATCAAAATAAGTATTAACGAAAGTCACATTGGTTAGATTGAATTTACTTGCTCCTTCATTAGCAAAGATAGAGTTTTGGAAAGCTGAATTCGAAACTTTAAAGTCCTTTATTGCAACCTTGTTAAAATGAACATTGGTCCCTTGCACATTATCAAAATAAATTTTTGACATCTTGGAGCCAGTAAATTTTACTTCATCAATGATGCTACCTTGAATTTTTACTTCCGAGAAAGATGTATTCGCCATAGACATATTTTTAAACAGTGAGTTATTAAACATCACCTTCTCTATAGTAGCAGTTTTCATCGAAGCATTTGCAAATGTAGCTGAATCAAATTTAGTACCTTCAGTAAACTTTGCTTCGTCTATAATGCTCTGACTAAAATCTGTATTGATGAAACTAGCACCTTTAGCAATCATTCCACTTAAATCTGACGATTCAAAACTACATTCTTTGACAAAAACTTGTGATAATGTAGCGCCCCTAATATCAACACCAAAAAAAGCTGAGTTGTTAATTTTCGAACCAGTAAGATTGACATTTACCAAATTTGCCTTTTGTAAGGTGACATTGTCAATCTGTACTTCTTTCATGACAGCCTTCAACATATTAGCTTCATCAAACTTTGAATTAGAAATTTTAGCATTAGTAAAATCAGCTTCTTCAAAATTTGCATTAGACAGATTTACATCTTCAAATATAGTGCCATTAAAAATGGAAGCTTGAAAATCAACTCCCGAAGCATTTAATTTTTTGAACACAACACCAGAAAAGTCACTTTCCTGGATAGTGGCTCCCGCAAATACACTACCATCAAAATTAGCTTTAGAAAAATCCACTCTCGCAAGTTCGGCTCCAGAAAGATCAATTCCGGACATATCAGCACCAGCAAGATTGGCCCCCGTTAACTTAAGACCACGCAGATTCATCCCATACACCCCTTTAAGATCTACTGATTTACGCTCAGCAACCTGCTTAGTGATATATTCTTTGATCTCGATACTCTTCTTTTCACTAAGTATACCACTACTAGCTTCTTTTACATCGCTACAACCCAGCACAAAGAAAATTGCAATAAAAGCAAATTTTTTCATCTAATTACTATCCCTAAACTAATTTGTGAGCTCTGCTGGCACGTCTAAATCATCAATCGTTTCATGCTCAATTCCATTAAGTTTTCCATTGGCAGCATGAATATTAAGCGTTTTCAATTTTCTATGCAACGCTGAACGCTCCATGCCTACAAAGGTTGATGTCTTAGAGATATTACTATTAAATCTGTTCATCTGAGCAGTCAAATATTGTCTTTCAAACACTTCTCTTGCTTCTCGAAGAGGCATAGACATCATATCAAGATTAGTATCTGGTTTTGAAATATTAACACTGTTATTGATGACCTCTTGTGGTAGCATATCTGACCTAATTTTATCTGATGACAAAGAACTAGGTGGATTCATAATTAAAGTCCACTCGATTACATTGCGAAGCTGTCTTACGTTTCCTGGCCAGTTATATGCTTGAAGCGCCGCAATAGATTCATCAGAAAATTCTCTCTCTTTCAGCCCAGAAAATTTTGAAAGCTGCTTTACAAAATACTTAACTAATAACGGGATATCTTCCTTTCTTTCGGCTAACATTGGTACATACAAAGGAACAACATTTAATCTATAATATAAGTCTTGCCTAAATCTCCCATGAGTAATCTCCGCTTGTAAATCTTTTGTAGTTGATGTGACTATTCTAACATCAAGCTTTATAGCTTTTGTTCCCTTAATAAGAGTTTGATCTCTTAAGAATTTTAGTAATTTATTCTGAGCATTTAAAGGCAAATCTCCAACATCATCAATGTACAAAGTACCATTGTTTGCTGCTTCTAGTACACTAACTCTTTTATCAAACAAATTGGTTGACTCGTGCCTCTCAAACTCACCAAACAACTCCTGCTGAATTTTACTAGCATTCATAGCAATCGGACTAAAAACTATAAATGGACCATTAGCTCTTTTAGACCTTTTATGTATCAACCTTGCTGCAAGTTCTTTACCACTCCCCACTGCGCCATTTACCATAACTCTGCCAGAAGTTGGAGCGACTTTTTCTATTTCCGTCCTTAATCTTGTTGTAATAGCGGCTGAGCCAACAAATTCTGTCTTATCTATTACTTTAGATTTTAGGTCTATATTTTCTCTTTTTAATTTAGCTGATTCACAAGCTCTCTTTAGAACTATCATAAGCTTGTCATGAGTGAATGGCTTTTCTAAATAATCATATGCACCCATTTTGATAGCGCTCACTGCCGTCTCAATTGTGCCATGTCCACTAATTACTATAACTGGCATGAGCGGATACTGTTTTTTTACCATTTCTAAAATACCTAAGCCATCTAAATCACTGTCTTGTAGCCAAATATCAAGGATCATTGCATTAGGAAGCTTTTCTGATATCGCCTTAAATGCTTGAGCGCTATTTGCTGCCGACCTACTTGAAAACCCATCGTCTTTTAAGATATCCGATATTAAATCTCTAATATCAGCTTCGTCATCAATAATAAGAATGTCTAGTGCCATAATTTCAACTCTTTAAAGACTCAATAATAAAAAAATCAAGTGATACCAAACGCTACCTTAAAACAAATAAAATCCGCTTTCTCAGGCAAAATAGCAATATAGAATAACTCCTTCCCATCCTCCATAACCAATTCAAAACACCTTACTCATTCATGTCTTGCAATAGAAAGCCAATGATTATGAAGTGCTTAACTAGAAGTTATCGCTTTGCAAATTATAAAGCAACATGTTTTATAGTAAATATGCAACATATCACCTATTTATTTTACAAAAGACTTAATAGTTAAGTAAGATTAGTAATTATTTTAACTTATTTTTTAAACTTACAGCATTCATTGTTAACTCAACCCTTGCACCATTATCTTCATTATTAGACAAATTCACCTTACCAAAGTGGTCTAAAACTATTCGATCAACTATAGCTAAACCTAATCCTGTACCATTAGATTTAGTTGTAACGTAAGCTTCTTTAGCAGACTTTAACATTTTCTCGCTAAATCCAGGTCCGTTATCTTCTATACAAATTTTTATAAATTCATTATCCGCAAACAACATAACTTTTATTTTTTTCTTCACAGCTTCTTTATCAAAAGCCTCTTCGGAATTCAGCATCAAATTTACCAGAACTCTATTTATTTGTGAAATATCGCAAATAAATTCGTGCGATTTGACATTGGAAAGGAAGCTATAGTTTATAGTATCATTTATTAGTTTTCTAGATTCTACTAAATCATTGATCAGTGAAACGATCTCACATTTAGCAAAACTAGGAGAGGGTAGTCTGGCGAACTCTACAAATTCTGATACTATCTGCCTTATATCATCTGAATGCTTGAGTATATTGTTGGCATATTTTGCAAAAGAGTCTTTGTCTTGCACTTCATCTTTAAATTTCTTAAGCAACCTTTCTGCAGACAATTGAATTGGCGTAAGGGGGTTCTTTATCTCATGAGCCACTCTCCTTGCTACATCCGACCAAGCTAAGGCTCTCTGAGCAATTAGCAAATCCTTTTGTTGGTGATCAATTTGATTTACCATTCTATTAAAAGCAGAAGAAAGTACTTTTACCTCATCTTTTTTTAGACCATCTATCGGAACTTGAACAGAAAAATCACCGTTTTTAACTTTTTCTGCTGCAATTACTAGTTCTCTGATAGGACTTACAATACGTTCAGCAAACCTTCTTCCCCAAATGATCGCAGCAAGTAACAGCACTACACTGAGCAAAATAAATACCATTGAGAATTTGATCTGCATGGCAACTATCTGAGTCTTGAGTTGCTCGTATTCAGCTACAGCTCCTTTAGTCTTATCAATATGATCAATAATTTTTGTATCTACTAATCTTCCTATTAATAAATAAGTATCATTATAATCTCTGAGCTTGATTAAAATACGTATCTTAGATGGGTCAGATTCCACCTGTACTACCTCACCTTTGTTAGCTCTCTCAATCAAATGAGTTGGAATAGTTATAAACGCAAGTGAAAAACTAAGAGAAGTTTGAGCTAAAATTGTATTAGAATTTCTTTGAAAAACTATCGCTTCATCAAAAGATCGAAGTTCTGCTTGAGCATTAATAACTTTCAAAAACAAATCTGGACTGTGAATTAAATCATAATACATTGATGTTAAATCGTCTGAAACAGAAACGGCTGTTTCTCTTAGCTGCAATATATGCTCATCAATGTAAGATTCTCCAACACTTACCGACTGATCAAGAACTTTTGATATTTTCTTATCAAACCAGGCTTCTATACCAAAATTAAAAAAATATGTTGAAAATACTGCAACGATAACAGTTGGAAGAGCCGATCCAATGCTAAATGCAATGATAATCCTCTTACGAAGTTTTGAGACTCTACGCTTTCCTCCTTTTATAAAAGTAAAGTTGCTAGACACTCTATTACTAATTATTAAAACACTCAAAACCAGTATTGAAACCAATATGGCAAGTAGAAAGCTAAGCGTTGAGAGTGGGTCTGGGTCCTTTTGAAAAGATATATTAATGAAGAATATGCTGGATACAATAGTAATAATACAAACAACAGCTACTACGTAAAGTACTGTGCTCTTGAATTGATAATTACCAAAACTACTCCTGATTTTTTTTAGCATATCTTATTATTAGTAAATTGAATTGGATATAGTAAATCACTTAGCATTAATGTGCATTTGTTAATACACTTAGGTGTCATTCTCGCTCCAGGCGGGAATCCAAAAAGCCAACTATCAAGCTGGATTCTCGCCTGGCGCGAGAATGACAAATCACGTTTTGCACAAAACACTAAGTGACTTATTATATGCAAAAGTAGCACGTCATGCCTGAATTATAGTCAAGTTAATACCCAGAAATACCTAACTCTTTAATTTTCTTACGCAAAGTATTTCTGTTAATTCCTAAAATTTTTGAGGCTTTTATTTGAACGCCATCAACATGTTGCAAGGTTTTTTTAATTAAACTTCTCTCAACTTCATTTATTACCCTCTCATACAAACCAGATTCTGGATTATCACCTGCATGCATTCTGAAAAATTTATCCAAACTTGACTCAACAGCACCAGAAAGCGATTCGCACTCTTTTTTCATTTTTCTATATATTTTGAATTAAATTAATTGTCCATAAAATTCTTTTATCTTATCTTTGACAGAATCAACATCAATAAGTTGGTTAATAGTTGCACGGAACTCTCCTGAATTTGGCAGTCCACTACTGTACCACCCAAGATGCTTCCGAGCCATTTTCATTCCTATATCTTCCCCATAATGCTCTATCATCTCATCATAATGCTCAAGCACAACATTTAACTGCACTTCCAAACTTGGATCTGGCAATTTTTCACCACTCTTGAGAAAATGAGCAACTTGAGAAATTAACCAAGGCCTTCCGTAAGCCCCTCTTCCAATCATAATACCATCTGCCTCTGACATTTTCAGTGCAAGTATTGCACTATCGATACATATAATATCTCCATTAGCAATTACAGGAATTTTTACCGCCCGCTTTACGCTAGAAATAAAGCCCCAATCAGCCCGGCCTTTATAAAATTGACATCTTGTTCTACCATGAACCGTGATCATCTTAATACCAGCATCTTCAGCAATCTTTGCAAGCACTGGAGCATTTTTTGTGTCATCATCCCAACCCATTCTCATTTTTAGTGTCACGGGAATTTTTACTGCCTTAACTGTTTCCTGCACTATTTGCGCAGCGAGCTTTTCATCACGCATCAAAGCAGATCCAGAAAAACCACCTACAATTTTTTTTGCTGGACAACCAAAATTTAGGTCAATGATCTTTGCTCCCATATCCTCATTAATCTTCGCAGACTCAGCTATCACTCCAGGCTCACAACCAGCCAACTGGACGCAAGCTTTTGTCGCATCATTCTCATCTTGATCAATTGCGCATTTTTTCATTGATTGATGTGACCGAACAATCATAGCCCGGCTTGCAATCATTTCTGATACCACAAGACCAGCTCCAAATTTCTTTACTAGTTTTCTATACGGCAAGTCTGTTACTCCTGACATAGGAGCTAAAATTACTGGGCTTGAAAGCTCAATATTGTCGATTTTTATCTGCATATTATGCTATATAACTCTTAAAACTGGCGAATTGTACCACAATTATTAATAAAAATCACCACACTTCTTTAATAGCAAGCTTTATATCCGAGTATGAAATTATGACTGGCAATACTATACCTTCTGGTTTTTTAGGGCCATATAATTTATAAAAAGGTACTCCATAGGAACCGTTAGCAACCAAATAATCATATATTTCTTGATTATGCGAACTAAAGTCTCCTCTCATTGCATACACATCATAATCTTGGAATAACTTCATCACTTTACTTCTATTAAGTATCATGAATTTATTATACTTGCACGTCACGCACCAATCTGCCGTAATATCTACAAACACTATTTTTCCTGCATCAACATGGGCTTTGATTTTGTCTGGTTCAAATTTATGCCAAGTGTCATCAACCTGTGTTTGCACGGTTAAATCCTCATTACTTGCTCTCATGGGCAATATCATGCTCGCTAAAATGATACCCAAAACAACAGCAAACTTAAACGCGCTACTCTTCATAATCCCCTGAGCACTCTCTAGCGAAAACTTTAGTAGGAGAAGTAGGAAGAACATTCCAATAGCACCGCGCTCTCCTATTTGACCGTATAGAACGAAGAGAAGCCAAAAAACTGTGGCAACCATGAATAATACCAGTATCTTCTTTAATACGTTAATCCATGCTCCAGGTTTAGGCATAATTTTTAATATAGGAGGATAAAAAATCATAACGATATATGGCAAACTAAAGCCTAGGGCAATAAAGGAAAAATTTAAGAATATTTGAAAATTATTTGCAGCAAATGCTATAGAGACAGCCGTACCCAGAAATGGTGCATTACATGGCGTAGACAAAATTGCTGCTAGAACGCCGCTAAAATAATGCTCAAGATACTGATTGCTTAGCTTACTGATATTCAGTTTATTCATCAAACTATCCGGCAGAAATAAATTAACTCGCCCTAAAGCACCGCTAATAAAAACTGTAATAATTATGCTCAGAATTATAATAAATTCTGGCTCTTGGAAATTGGCACCAAGACCAAATTGACGGCCACTATTTTTCAAACATATTACTATTACCGTTAAAACCCAGAAGCTAGAAAATATTCCAGCAATAGTGAGTAAACACGCAATTTTTTTGTCAATACTCTCATTTCTCAAAAACGAGAACATCTTAAGCGATAAAACTGGCAGTACGCATGGCATAAAATTCAAAACAAATCCGCCCAATATTGACAATATAATAAGCCACAAATAGTTCTCAAACCCGAATCCTTTTTCTATTGTATCAATCTTACCTACAATCGTTTGCTTGACAGGTATACACATATCACTACAGATCGCATATTCTAATTCCGCCTCTATGTTTACCGGTTTTGTACTATCGTTCGCCTTTACTTCAAGCTGGATCCTTAACAACTCATCAAAATAGTGTACTACTCCTACAGCTTCCACATATTTTTGCTTAGAATCAGGCCAAATTATCTTATAGCTTTTGAGATTAGGATATTTATTCAAGGTGATTTTGATAGGCATACCAGCCTTTGACGCTTCGGCATTTGCGTATATGCTATGCCCTTTTGGTATGTTCATTTCAAAAAATACTCCGCCAGAATCGTCAACTTTCATTACAAAACGTTGGCTCGCAGCGTATGTCTCTGATATTATGGAACTTATAAGGATGCAAAATATGTAGACTTGTCGGAGAGTCATAATAATAGTCTTGAAATACTAAACTGTTATGACTATATAGAATAGTAGTGATTAAAGTAAATATTTTGATGATAGACCAAAATTTTTCAGATTTGACTGGCAAAATTCTCATAGCAAGTCCCTTTGCCATGGAGGGCAATGTGTTTCACAAATCGTTGATCTATATTATTAAACACGCGAATGAAGGTTCTGTAGGACTGATTTTTAATCGTCCAGTTAGAAGCGCGCTAGCAAATAGTTTATTTAATAAGCCTGATACTGATTTTAATTTTGACAACCTTGAACTCAATATTCATATTGGTGGGCCAGTCGAGGTAGAAAGAGGGTTCTTCTTGCATTCAAGCGAATATGATAAAAATTTATTATTCAATCCAAACCAAGGAGAGTTAGCTGTCAGTTCAAATGTACAAATTTTGCAAGATATAGCCGCAGGCATTGGACCAAAAAACAGCATTTTTATTGTAGGCTATACAGGTTGGGGATCGGGACAATTAGATTTTGAACTAGAGAACAATCTATGGATAATAGCAGACCCAGACCAAGAACTAATATTCTCTGAGAGCGATTCCGATAAATGGACAAAAGCTTTGAATATAGTTGGTGTATCAAGCAACTATTTCATACCATTTGTTGCAACTTGCTAAGAACCTGTCTTCATAGAATTGTCTGATAGAATTTTTAGGATAATTCTATCAAGACAGGTTCTAAAAACGTTTCTGATATTAATCCGAGTTTGATGTAAGAAAATGGCAAAAGTACTTGATGCAGAGCAGAAATGGAGTTATATAGTAATTTAACTTGTTGTATTAGGTGTTAATTGTAGCCTTCATCAATTAAAAGGAAATTAGGATAAATTATGAAAAAACTTCTGTTGATTATAGCAATATTATTTTTATCTATTGGTTGTAGCAGCAAAACAAAGAAAACACTTGGATTAACTGAAACTATGCCAGATGAATATCAGGTGCAGCGTAACAAATCATTGGAAGTTCCACCACATTATAGAGTTCAAGATTCTGTAGGAAAAAAGAATGTGGTTCCGCCAAAGAAGAAGCTTTCTAAAAGTGAGGAGGCGTTACTAAAAGAGGTTGAGTAATATTTCAAAATGTTAATCGGTGACTGTAACCAAAGGAAAGTCATCCTGAACTTGGTTCAGGATTGTGCACGACTTTTGCACAAATTTTA
This sequence comes from Rickettsiales bacterium, assembly GCA_947505405.1. Taxonomy (GTDB): domain Bacteria; phylum Pseudomonadota; class Alphaproteobacteria; order Rickettsiales; family Rickettsiaceae; genus Megaera_A. Next base: position 29,192 of record CANNHR010000005.1, on the reverse strand, counting down.
GTTCTTTTTAATAACTTAATTCAATGCGATTTTACTGTATATGAGCAGAGCAATTTCTTGGGGAATGATATTATTTATCATTGCTAGTATTGTTTATCTTGTTTTAGACACACTAGCACCATTTCTGATATCTTTTATTTTCGCCTATCTTTTGCAGCCAGCAATAGAGACAAACTGCAAGAAGTTTTCCTTGCCTAGGAGCATAGTAACGTTTGGAGTTTTCGGTTTATTTTTAAGTGGCTTTGTTACCATCATAGTTTTAATTGTACCGATAATTTACCACCAGATTTCTGCATTTATCAGCAAAATCCCTATATACAAAACTAATGTTGATAGTGCAATATCAACTTGGTCTGCAAAACTTCACAATATTGATCCAGAACTTGCAAATAAGATTTCCGACTCTGCTCAGAGTTTTGTTAATGGGACCCTAACCTTATTTGCATCATTCGCTAATCACATCTGGCAATATACAGTTGCTACAATAAATTTCTTTACTGTTGTTGCTTTAGTACCCGTAATTTTATATTATTTTTTAAGAGATTGGCCCCAAATAGTAGGGAGTGTTGAATCGCTTTTGCCAATGAAGAGTAAAAGCAAAGTTAGAGAAATTTTTAATTCAATAAATGAACTTCTATCTGCTTATATCAGAGGGCAACTCAATATTTGTATACTACTGACGCTCTACTACGTGACTGGCCTGTCTATTATTGGCCTTGACCTAGCGTTACTCCTTGGTATTTTTTCTGGTTTTTTGATTATCATTCCTTTCATTGGCGTCCTATTATCTTTCCTGATTGTAACAATTAGTTGCTATTTTTCCTTTGGAGCCGGCGTGGAACTTATTTATGTCATGATTTTGTATGCAATTGGTCACACGGTAGAGAGCTATATTCTGACTCCCAAAATTATTGGCAACCGAATTGGATTACATCCAGTGTGGATTATTTTTTCTGTCTTTGCTATAGCTAATTTATTTGGATTTATAGGGGTTTTGTTTGCTATCCCTATAGCTGGAATAGTAAAAGTTTGCCTATCCAATATAATTGCCTACTACAAATCCAGTAGCATATATAAAAATTAAATCTGAATAATTAATTTGACATAATGGACTCATTATGGTGATAACTAGTACCAAATTTTAATATGCACCAAATTACTTTTTCTTTTGATAGTAGCGACAGTTATGATCCAAGCGAATTTATTGAATCATCCTCAAATAGCATTGTCTTTAAGACACTAACTACTTGGCCATCTATGACATGGGGGGTAGAACCATATGCAAAAACACTTATATTAAGAGGCCCAAAATCTTCTGGCAAAACTTATTTAGCTAAAAAATGGTCATTAAACTCCAACGCATTATTCCTAAAAAAGGCTCATCAGCTGACAGACGCTATTTTATCCCACCACCAAGCGTTTGTAATAGATGCACTTGATGAAAGCTGGGATGAAGAAAAAGTTCTTCACCACTTCAATGCTATTGCTGAAAATAGTAAGTATTTACTTATTACCACCACTCAAGTGCCAAAATTTATGTTACCTGACTTAGCATCAAGAATTAATGCAACAAATATTTTGGATATTGGTTTTCCAGATGACAACCTAGTATCTATGTTGATATTCAAGCTTTTTTCTAACTTCTCAGTAGTTGTTGATAAAGAGGTGATAAGCTACTTAATCAAGGTATTACCACGTGAATTTCCAGAAATAATCATCGCTGTGCAAAAAATTAATGACCACGCTATAGAACATAAACGCAAAATTACGGTACCACTCGTTAAGCTCGCTCTAAACACATAGCAATTCCCATTCCTCCGCCAATACAAAGAGTAGCCAGTCCCTTTTTAGCACCAGATCTTTTCATTTCGTGCAGTAATGTCACCAAAATGCGTGCTCCGCTTGCACCAATTGGATGCCCGAGGGCAACAGCTCCACCATTAATATTGACCTTGCTAATATCCCATTTCATTTGGCGATTAACATATTCGGCTTGAACAGCAAAAGCCTCATTAGCTTCAATTAGGTCAAGATCTTCAACTGTCCAACCTGCTTTTTCAAGCGCAAGCTTTGAGGCTGGCACTGGGCCAGTTCCCATAATAGAAGGGTCTACACCACAACTAGCGTAAGATATTATTTTTGCTATAGGCACTAATTTATGTTTTTTCACTGCCTCACCTGAAGCTACAAGAAAGCAAGCAGCACCATCATTGATAGTCGAGCTATTGCCTGCCGTAACAGTTCCATCAGGTTTAAACGCCGGCTTTAGCTTAGCAAGCCCTTCCATAGTGGAATTTCCTCTAATTCCTTCATCTTGATCAAATATAAAACTCTCTTTCTTCTTTTGGATTTGTATAGGTACAATTTCATCTTTAAATTTTCCATTCTCTTGGGCTTTTGCTGCTTTAAGCTGAGATGCAAGCGCAAGTTCGTCCTGAGCCTGACGACTAATATTAAATTTTTCAGCCACATTCTCAGCAGTGATCCCCATCATTTGACCAGAGAATGCATCAGTTAGGCCATCATACATCATAAAATCGGTAAGCTTTACATCTCCAAATTTACTCCCCCCGCGCATATAACTCCCATGCATGCCAAGAGACATGTTCTCCTGACCACCGGCAAGAATTAAATTAGCTTGACCAGCTTTGATTGCGTTTGCAGCTAATGCAACTGACTTTAGACCGGAGCCACACACTTTATTGATAGTAGTTGCCGGCACCTCTATTGGCATACCAGCGTGAATCAGTGATTGACGCGCTGGATTTTGTCCAGAGCCACCAGTAATAACCTGCCCCAGTATGATTTCATCGAATAATTTTGGATCAAGCTTACTATCATACAATATTGCTTTTATAACCTCTGCGCCAAGTAAAGGAGCAGACATTTCTGAAAGACTTCCTAGAAAACTACCAATGGCTGTTCTTTTAGCGTGTGTTATGTAGACTTCTTTCATAAACTCTCATCATTATGACATTTTTGCATCTAATTCAATTTACTATATTAAACTCAGGTTATATTAGTCAAAGCAGTTTTTAGCCAACTATTATATTGCTTCTGAAAATCTGAATTAGGATATATCAGATAGCCAATATGTCCTCCTTCCACTTTTATTGATTGTAGAGTTTTTTATCATCCTTTGCAAAGGAACTATTGAGCTATAAGGAACTATTTGATCCCCCTTGGCGTAAATAATACAAGTTGGGATATCGATTCGCTCTGGGTCTACAAGCGACTCATTCACTTTCCATTCTTTATTATAAAGGATATTATTCAAGCAAAACTCTTCGATAATTTGCAAATAAAGTGATTTTGGAATTGAAATACCGGATTGTAGCCAGTCTTCAACTTGTAAAAATAATTCCTTTGAATCAGGAGCTAGAGCAAAATACTTATCAATCTTTTCTTTATATTGCAAAGGAAACATCAAGAAAAACATTATCTGAACATATATTTTTGGTATCAAATCAGCCTCTTTTACTGCATTTTCAAGACCGAAACTTTCAAGAATTAATGTAAGATTACCAAAGTGTGAAAAATCCCATGGTGTAGTCAGTAACGATAAGCTACTAATACCAAGTCCGGTTTTAAATGGTATTTCAAGTAATACCTCTGACGAGTCAAGCGTCTGATTTACGGAACTTGGCATACCACAAGTCCGGTCCTGCGCCGCTGCAACACATATATTTCCACCTATACAATGGCCAATGAGATGAATTTTTTTCTCGTTATTCTTTCTAACAAAATTTATTATTTTTTGCAGTTCGGCAATCAGGTCTTCAATCTTCAGTTGGTTATTAGTCTCCCTCCAGTTTATAAGATATACTTCGCCGTTTTTACGTAAATTTTGTACAAAATTATTCTCCCCTGATAAAAATAATATTTCTGGAGAATTAAAAATTGAAGGCACAATCAGAAATATATTATCCTTTGAACCTAATGATTCATATCTCATAAGATTCGCTATCTCAGAATTATAATTTACTGCCAATGATAAAGCAAAATATCTAGGGCTACTTTTTGATTTTACAAATTGATCATACTCAAATTTGTACTGATCATATTTATCCAGGTGAAAACTTAACATAACAAATAACCAGTTTAATATTGACTTTTTAAACCTGTAATGATATCGTACGCTGCAATATTTTCATCGTACTGCTAGTATATTTAAAATGCTATATTAATATATTAATTTATAGCTCATAGTCTTGCAGACCTACGACTAGAAATTACTTTTTAAGTTTTTTTTTTGTCTATAGGTGTTTTGCAAGCAATGTCTGATAAAGAGCTCAAACCTTTTAACAAGATACGTAACATATTTTGGCCAATTCATGGGTCGGAACTAGCGAAGTTCGTGCCTATTTCAGCATTAATGTTTTGCGTAATATTTAACCAAAATGTTTTAAGAATCTTGAAAGATAGTATCTTAATTTCCGAAGTAAGCGCAGAAATTACTAGTTTCAGCAAGGTTTATGTTGTGACGCCTTTGGCAGCGATATTTGTTATCGCCTATGCAAAACTTGTAAACCATCTGCCAATCCACAAAATATTTTATTATTTGGCCGCAATATTCACTGGCTTTTATATTATGTTCGCTTTTGTGATATATCCAAATGTCGATTTTTTTCATATGGATAGAAAGTTGCTTGCTTACCTGATGGATAATCATCCACATTTAAAATGGTACATAGCTACAATTGGTAATTGGAGTTACGTTATTTTTTACTCTTTTTCTGAGTTATGGCCAAATATATTTTATGTTTTAATGTTTTGGCAAATTGCTAACGAGATTACTAATACAAATGAGGCAAAACGCTTTTACACATTATTTTCACTCTTTGGTAATTCGTCACTTATCTTAGTAGGTTTTATGATGATGAATTTATCGTCCGACAATAGTGTTATTCACAAATTATTCACTGTGTCGGATAGCAAAATTATGCTAACTCAGGTCTCCATTGGAATGGTCGCCATTTCTTCTGTTCTGTCATGCTTGCTTGTTCGTTATATTTCAAAGAATTTTAGTAGCACACATTCACATATGCCAGTGGGACGCATTGATAAATCAGCCCGGCCAAAGATGGGAATCATTGAAAGCTTTAAGTATATAGCAAGGTCAAAATATTTGTGGTTGATGCTGATCTGTTCTGCTTCATTTGGACTTTCTATGAACTTAGTGGAAGCAGTATGGAAAGCAAAAATCAAAGAGTTGTACCCTACTGTTAACTCATATGCTGAGTTTAATAGCTTATACATACTCTGGACTGGAGTAGCCATCATGGTTATGACAATTATAGGTAATAATGTTATGCGCAGAAGCAGCTGGTTTGCAGCAGCAGTCATTTCACCCATAATTATTCTGACTACTGGAACAATTTTCTTTACCTTAGTAGTTTTTGATAAACATATAATGAACTTTTTCGATGGCGTGATTCTTATGTCCCCACTTACTCTAGCGGTATTTGTTGGCGCAGTTCAGAATATTTTATCAAAAGGATCGAAATACTCAATTTTGGATACATCAAGCCAGATGTTGTATATTCCTCTTGATCAAGAACTTCGTACTAAAGGAAAAGCAGCTGTGGACGTCATCAGTCCCAAAATTGGTAAGTCTGCCAGCGGGCTTGTTCAATCAATGATCTTCACAATATTGCCTATGGCAACTTATAGCTCTATTGCAGCACCTCTTATGTTCATTTTTATCATAGTTTGTGTATTGTGGATTTACGCTATTAGAAAAGTCTATTACGAATATCAAAAAATAGTTTGATTACCAACTTCTAATAGCTTTAAACTAACAAATATTATACATAGTTTTCAAAGTCAAAAGCAAAACCCCTTTTGACTCAATTTAAGTTTCTTTTGGTTTGCGTTTTATATTCTGTGATCTTTCCAACAATTCTCAGAATCAATATTTTGCAAACTTGCAATCCTTTATAAGCCCTAAATGATTTTTCGGATCGTGTAATACATGCAAGCCTTATCTCTAATATTTAACACTTCTTCTTTTGTTAAATCTCTATGTTTGTGCTTTTCCATGAAGATTAATATTGGCATTAAAGAAAGGTGAAAAAATTTTACGATAAAAAATAACTTATGGTTTAATTTTTAGTTGTAAGACAAAATAAAAGTTGATAGCTTTAGTTAGAAATAACTGATTTTTAGATCAAATATAACTAGCATTAAATAGGTAACCTATGTCTAAACAACAAAACTTACGTTATGAGGCTCAAAAATTCCAAGAATTATTACTAGAAGCAATCTCCAATTCTAAAAGCAATAACATCATAAATAATATTGATGATAAATACTTAAAAATATCTAGTGTTATTGAGTTCATAGAAAATGCTATTAACCCATTTCTTCAAAACCAAGAAAAATATGACAATACAGTCTTTGTCATGGGTCCAACTGGAGCTGGTAAGAGCACGTTGATAAATTACCTTGCTGGTAAAGAATTATTTTTTCAGTTAAAAAATTATAAGCCAGGTATATTTCCCAAAGAAGAGAATGAAATAGCTTATATTGGTAGAGGCGGAGGTTCTACAACTTTGACACCAAATATTTGGCATGCTAACACCAGTGATTTTGCTGATGTAACTTTTATTGATTGTGCTGGAGATTTTGATAGTAGTGGTACCATTGTAGAAATAATCAATTCTAAAATTAAGACAATTATAGCCCAAAATGTTAATAATGCTAAAATTCTAATAGTTTCAAGCCAGGATTCAATAGGTGCATCAGGATCATATGGTGTTCTATTTAAAGAAGGATTGGAGAAATCGGCTCAATTTTTAAATGACATAACTTATTTCAACGAAAGTATGGCTTTTGTAGTCTCTCATGCCGAACGTATGTCTAGTACACCTAAGATTGTAGAGTCTTACTTAAGCACTGCGATAAAAGAGCCAAAACTTGAGAAATATAAACAATCTTTAGAAAAAATTATTTCAAACGGTAACTTTGTTACTTTTTCTAAATATTCTGATGAGAGTGAGGAGAACTCTGTTTACCTACCACCTAGTTGGAATCCCAATCAAAGAGAAAAAATAATTGATGTTATAAATAAAATTCAATTTCAAAGAATTCCGCAGAATTTCTTCAATGATTCCTCTTCTCATGAGGTGAGAGAGCATATGAGCAGAGCCTTTGAAATTGTTAAAAACAAAGCGGCAGAAACTCTAAAATTATCTTTTGAAAAGGCTATATCTTATAAATTAGTTATTTATGCTGCAGCACTGAAACCATTTGTGAATTTTGTCGAAAAATTTCTTATATATAAAAAATATGAAACTGGCTTGATGGAATATATTAATGATGTCAATAAATTGCACTTTTTTAAGCTAGTGCCTTCTAAAGAAATACTAAAGGTTGTTTTGAAACTTCACCAAAAATTAAAGACCAAATAGATGTGCTTTATAAAGCTTATCAAAATAAGGCAAGTATCGAACAGAATAAACATGCTGAAAAATATTATTATTTTGTAAAGGAAAAGAAAATTGTTGGGATGAAGAAGGAAAATTATACAGAGAGTGTACCTTATTCGGTTAGAGAAGAGTATATAGAGAAAGTTCAGTACACAGAAAAGGAATTCGGTATATGTTGGGGTATGGACCATAATGGTAGATATATACAACATTTAAGTAGAATAGATTTGAGAACTTGGCCAATTACTAACGAGCATATTGTAATAGGGGAGCATGTTTTTGGACCATTTGAAGCACCGGAAACTTGGCAAAAACGTGCTATAGGTTACAGTTGGTTTGAGTTTACGAAATACGTAGATGTCCCTAAAACTCGCGATGAAACAAGATACAAAGACGTCATCAAATGGCAAAATGTTACAAAACAGAGAGACATACCTGATTTGCAAGATGTTGAAGTTAAAAAATATAACGAACAAAAATATAATGGTGATATCAATAATGTCAATAACACAATCTCTCAAACCAGAAGCCAGATTATTGAATTATTAAAAGACCTCAAATCTGCGAATGTGCAAATGAAATCAAGTCATAGCCTAGAACTTATAAATAAACTAGAGAAACATGCTCAAATTGAGTCTAAAGAAGCTAAGATAAATTATGATTCACTTAAAAACATGTTTAAGGATTTGTACGAAGAATGGAAATATCTGGAATTTGAAGCAATGATTTTGAAATTACAAGCATCAGTTCCTGAGCAAAAGATATCTTCTCATATCCAAGAGCTAGAAATAAGTAATTTGCATGAAGATAATTTTTTAGGAAATTCTGATAATAATTTTATCTCAAGCATTTTAGGCTATAATGAAGAGCATCATATAGATTTTAATTAGTTGCTTAACACAACCTAAACACTCTTACATTAATTTCTTTAATGTAAGAGTCATAGAGGTCGGTAAAGTCTGTTTTAAAAGCTGTAGTATCAAAACTCCTCCGAGTTTGAGCCTTCCAGCTAGCTAGAGTAAATGGGCCTTTGACCAGATGCTGATGCAAGCCCATAAAATCCATGATTTTGAGACTCCCCCTTTTACTTATCACAATGCGCTGGTCTTTTGTATACTAATTGACTATTTTCTCTATTACCTTGATGATCAACATAATCATAAATTATCGCTTGGAACGTAAATCCATAAGCATCTCCACCATCTTCTAAATAACAGTGATCAGGAGATTCTATAAGAGTAAATATTGCATTCATTGGAATAAAATTTTCATGCTGGAGCATATACTCACCATACCACTGCATTTCAAAGGGCATTAGACGAATTAACGTGGCAATTTTATACCCTCCTTTTTTGTCAATCCATTTTTTCATTCTAGCTAAAGCATCTGAATTAAAAACAAATGGGCTCATAACAAACCCGTAAAACTCTTTCTTCTTATTACCAAAAAAATCTTTGATAAATACGTGCATGTCATAATGAGTTATACTTTGACCATTGTTTCTCATAATCGGATTTATACAACAGCTTAATATAGCAATTTTATTTTTTTCAATATACGATTCAGGCAATTTCCAAGAAAAAGTTTTTGAAACACCACCCTTAAATAAAATTTTAGGGTCAAACTCTTTTATAAAGTAATTATCGGAATCCATCATAATATAATTTTTAGCTATTCTAGTTGATCCAAAACATAGCTTTACTGCCTGTTGTGCTAGGCCCCCGTTACTAGAAATATCGGGTTCATTACAACGTTCAAAGACTTCTTGTTCAGTTATAAATTGAGGTATGTTTTCAATTTCTTTGCGGTCTTTGAGATTTTTAAATCTGTTCATAAAAAGATCCCAATCTCCAGCTGGAATTACAATAACAAATGGTACACTTTCTGCTCCAAGAAAGTATTTTTCAAAAGACTTATATAATATTACGCTTCTCTCTAAATCACGTTTAAAGGATTTATTCATTATTGCTAAATCATGTTCATATTTATGCTCACTTGCTTGTTCTCTTTTAAAATCAAATTTCAATAAGAAAACAGTTGCTGCTCCTAACACGACGATAACAAATATTAAAGATACCCAAGCTTTTTTCATAATTCTCAGACCATGTTAATATTTTATAAAATTCTTATATCTCGTGAAGTTTAGATTTACAACTTAAATTTTTAGAAGATTGTTACAAGAAGCAGAAAAAAACAATTTACTAGCATAAAAAATGTCTATAAAGTCTACACAAAGATAAGAAATTAGTATACTAAAGTTGAATATATTTAAGTTATATAAAACAACATCTTGTCATTTCACGAGTAATTAAAAAATAAAACTGATAAAATCTTAATTTATAGTTATAGAGAACAAAATATGTTTATTGATAAAATTGCAGCAAAAACAAAGGATGGGGATTTTAATGTTATTATCGAAATTCCGATGAATGATAACCCGGTTAAATACGAATTCGACAAAGATGTTGGTGCAATAGTAGTCGATCGATTTATGCAAGTGTCAATGTCGTATCCATGCAATTATGGCTTCATTCCTCATACTCTCTCAGATGATGGTGATCCCGCAGACGTTCTTGTAATAACTCACCACCCAGTTGTGCCTGGTTCTATAATTAGGGTGCGCCCTGTTGGTGTATTAATGATGGAAGATGAATCTGGTATGGATGAGAAGATTTTGGCAGTACCTATATCAAAATTGGATATAACTTTCGATTCTATTAAGGATATTAGTGATGTTTCTGATATGCTAAAAAGAAGAATAACTCATTTTTTTGAACATTATAAAGAACTCGAAAAAGGAAAATGGGTGAAAGTGGTTGGTTGGGAAAATGCAAAAAAAGCAAAGCAAATTATTGAAGAAGCACTTGAAAGGTTACAGCAATCATCCTAAACTTGTGTTTGGCCTACGTCTGCCATGCTGACCTATGATCTCAGACAAAACAGTCATCCGAAATTTGATGGGCTTCGCATGCCTTCGGCCTAGCATCTCGGGTAAAAACTAGTCATGCTAAACTTGATTGAAGCTTGCGCTTGCCTTTGGCCTAGGATCCCAGGCAACGGAATGAGATCCCGAACCGCAGGCAGGCGTAGCCCCGTCAAGCCCGGGATGACTGGTTTTTTAGCCTGATATGACAGTGTCTGCGCTTGGGGCGACTACTTATTTTTTATCAATTGTTATTTAGCAATACTTAAACTCAAGACTAGCATATGCTTTTAAGATCAGGAATCATCGTTGCATTTTTTACTCTTTTATCAAGGTTTTTTGGCCTTGCTAGGGAGTTTTTTATAGCTGCTACGTTTGGCACCTCGCTACTTGCTGACTGTGTTAATGTTGCCTTTAAATTTCCAAATTTGTTTAGAAGAATATTTGGCGAAGGTGCATTATCAGCAGTGTTTATTCCCATGTTCAGCGAGAAACTCGTTACCTCACAAAATGAAGCAAAACTCTTTGGCAGTAAGATATTTACATTACTGATGATTACTCTCATCATATTGACACTAATTGTCGAAATTCTGATGCCATATATTGTCGTATTGATTGCTCCAGGGTTTTATCTTGAGAACGAGAAATTTGAACTAGCAGTGATATTATGCCGCATTACCACTCCTTATTTAATATTCATATCGGTTACAGCTCTGTTTGGAGGCATGCTTAACTCTGTAAAGAAATTTGCCGCTTTTGCATTTGTTCCAATCATTATGAACATTAGTGTAATAGTAGTTACCTATTATCTACAAGAGCAGTATACAGCTCACTACGGCATCGCTTATTCACTAATCATTGCTGGAGTTCTGCAAGTGGCCTTCATGGTAGTTTGTTTATACAGATCTAACCTTAGTATTTCTATAATTTTTGCCCCTAAAGAAAAAGAAGTAGTTCAATTAGTAAAGAATATGGGGCCCGCAACGCTCAGCTCTGGATCGCAACAGCTTAATCTTTTTATCTCTGGAGCGATTGCTAGCTTCTTACCAGGAGCCGTTTCTATTTTGTCTTACGCAGACCGGTTGTACCAATTACCTCTGGCACTGATCGGTATAACATTTGGCACGATTCTACTTCCGGAGTTATCGCAAATATATAAAAAAAGAAACTATGGTGAAGCTAACCATTTGCAAAATAAAGCTATACAAATTGCTTTGTTACTTTCCATTCCTTCGATGATCGGTTTATTCGCTTTATCAAAGCCCGTCATTCATCTAATCTATGAGCGTGGACAGTTTACACCGAAAGACACGATACTTACAGCTCAAGCACTTGCTGCATTCTCTCTTGGACTGCCAGCCTTTGTCATAGCTAAAATTCTAACGCCAATATATTATGCCAATCTAGATACAAAAACTCCATTTCGTATTACCCTATACTCCCTAACCATTAACACAATTTTGAATATCGTGCTCATGATTCCCTTTGGTCATGTTGGTATTGCTATTGGTGCTTCAATTGCAGCGTGGATTAATGCTTGGCTTTTAAATAAACATGCAAAACAATATGGAGACTTTAACGTAACATATGAAACAAAATTATTTGCTTTCAAAGTGCTTTTCAGTTCCTTTTGTATGCTAGTGTTTATTAGCTTCGTTATGTATTATTTTGGCGACCTATTTTATTCGAGCAAATTTACCATAAAATCAGGATCGCTGCTTGGAACTATCGCATTTGGAATAGCTATATTTTTAGCAATTTCATATTGTTTAAAAATACATATAGTACTTTTGAAAAAACATGTCTCGGGTCTCTAATTATCAAGATATTTTAAAGATCATAGCTCTAATATGCATGATTATTGATCATATTGGATTATATTTCTTTCCCGAAACTTGGATGCTGCGAGCTGTTGGGCGCTATGCGTTTCCAATATTTTGTTTCTTTGCAGGGTTTAATTTTAAGAACAATTTAAGGTTCAAAGTATTGATCTACGGCATAATTCTCTATCTATTTGCTGCTGCTTTCATATTTCAACAAATACTTGAAGCGAATATTTTGATTTCTATTTTTATTGGCTATGTCTATTTGACCATTTTTCAATCAAGCCTAGTGCCAAATCTAGATAGTTTTTGGAAAGCTTATATACATTTCATTTTGTTGGCTTGCTGTTGGCGACTAACTAACCACTTTCTAGAGTATGGCACTCTTACTATTGCTATGATGGTTCTTGGTTATTCCGTGCAAAATAACCTTATCTCACTTCCTATAGCTGCTTTTTCAGCAGCATATATATCATTTTTATACACCATAATAATATATTTTGACGACTTCAAAACGCCGGAATTTATTGTAACAGCAATTGTGACGGCGTTAATATATTTTTCTCTAACATTTAAAAACTTCCATCGGGCAAATAACCTTAATCTTAGTATAATCAGCAATAATTTATTGGCCATATATTGCATTCATTTAGCAATAATTATGGTAGTTTGGAGATATTAGAACCTATCTTCATAGAATTGTCTGATAGAATTTTAGGTTCTAACATTAGTGGCTAATTTTTGGCTTGACTAATCACTATCTTGAGTATATCTTACGCTCTAGTATTTTGGATGAATGTTTTAAAATGGGTTGGAAAGGCCGTGTCTAAGAAAAAAAATAAAAATTTACTAGTAAAGTTGGTTAGTACTGCTGGCACAGGTTATTTCCTTGTGAAAAAGCGTAATCCAAAAACTTTGACAGAAAAATTGTCGTTTAAAAAATACGACCCAAAAGTGCGTAAGCACGTTGAATTTAAAGAAGAAAAAATTAAATAGAGTTTCGTATATATGGCAGTTAAAATTCGTTTAGCAAGAGGTGGAGCAAAAAAACGTCCTTATTACAGAGTGGTTGTGGCTGATGCCAGAGCTCCAAGGGATGGTGCATTCATTGAAAAAATTGGAACATATAATCCATTGCTAAAGAAAGGTGACGAAAACCGTGTGACTTTAAAAGCTGAGCGTATCGAACATTGGTTAGCTCATGGTGCACAACCTACTGATCGCGTTATTGGTTTTATAAAAGAAGCTGGAATTAAGTTACCTGAATCGATTCTTAGAAAACTGGATACGAGAGCAAAAGCGCAGACAACAAAACCTTCAAAGAAAGAATTAAAGGAACAAGCGTCTAAATAATATGATGCTGATTTTATAAAAAACTTGTACTTTTCTGAGCCGGATTAGCTCAACGGTAGAGCAACCGCCTTGTAAGCGGTAGGTTGTCAGTTCAAATCCGACATCCGGCACCACCCCTTAATGAAATATCTCATGTTAGTCTGTATCGATTTGCTACGACCTGTATTCGGCCTAGCATCTTGAAGAAAAGTCATCCTGAACTTGGTTGAAGCTTGCGCCTGCCTACGGCCTAGGATCTCATGAAATGAAAGAAGATACCGGGTCAAAGCCCGGCATGACTAGTATGTGCATTGCTATGATCATGGAATAGCACAGCAGAAAAGTTTTACAATAGACCTCTACTCTGCTGCCCTAGCTAGTCTGTCGTTTATGGCCAGCCCTATACCAGTATTTGGAATAGTAGCAACTGCAATCGAATTTATATTATTTTTCTGACAAAATTCATCCAAAATATGCAAATAATCAAAAAGGTTTGACGCAGCTTCTATCATATCTGAACTATGACTTAAATTCATCGATCCAACGCCATTGAGTTGACTGTTACCAAAATTCAAACCAACTTCCGAAGTTTGCAAAGCATCTGCGTTAAGTCGAACTTTGGTTTTAGGCGCGTAATGCTTCAGAAGCATGCCAGGAGCTTTGATCTCTGACAATTTTGAAGCAATAAAAACTTCCCTGCCAAGCAATTTTTCTAAAACAGATGGAGTAATAAAGCCAAACCGTAATATCGTTGGCCTTGGCGAGGTCAGATCGATAATAGTTGATTCAAGACCGTAAGTAGCATTACCATTTGAGGTTAAAATAAATATTTCATCACCAAAATTTTTTCTTACGTGCTCATAGCTTGTTGAGCTTAAAGTACCAGATTTATTAGCACTCGGGGCTGCAATTGGGCAACTACTCTCTCTAATCAAGCCCAAAGCTACAGGATCTGCCGGAACACGAATGGCAACAGTATTAAGACCAGCTGTTACACACTCGGCAAGAACTGCATTATCTTTCTTTAGTAGAACTAAGGTAAGCGGGCCAGGCCATAAACTAGCCAGCTTCTCTGCATCATCATTGAACTGTACAATTTCCCTAGCATCTTGCACCGAAGCTACATGGACTATGAGTGGGTTATTAGCAGGCCTGCCCTTAGCTCGAAAAATTTTTAAACACGCAGCTTGGCTACGAGCATCGGCACCAAGTCCATAAACGGTTTCTGTTGGAAACGCGACTAGTCCGCCCTCTTTGATTATACTTGCAGCTTTTTTAACATCATTCATAACAAAACCAGCACCACAGTTGTTGAATAAATCAAGGAATATTCCTCAATATAGTAAACCTCATTTTATTACGTGATTAAATCATGCTGGTACCGTCATGGCGAGAAGTAGGCCAGAAACAGCACTAGTCATCCTGAATTTATTTCAGGATCTCATGCAACAAAAGAAGATCCTGAAATAAATTCAGGATGACTTTTTGTGTTTTTGCCACGTCGCCTTTCAGGCTTCTCGCCATGATGGTGCTGTTTCTAAAGCCTATCAAACTTAGCAATTTGGTCAAAAATCCCTTTTGTTTTACTGAGTAGCAAAAGACGATTATTAGCCACAGATTGATCGTCTACTTTTACCATCACATTATCAAAAAAACTGGCTATTGGAACGCGCATAGCAGCAAGCATCTTTAGACTCTGTGCATAGTTTTTTGCCATTATTTCTGCCTTGATTTTTGGCTCATAATCTTGCAAGAAATTATATAGATTTTTTTCATAGTCATTATCAAATAAAGATTCATTGATTTTTGTATCCCTACCAACAAAGCCAGCAACAATATTACTAGCTCTTTTGTAAGCAACTATTAAATCGGCACACGATCCATCTATAATAAATTTCTGTAATGAATTTAGCTTAATTTTAGTTTCAACCAGACTTGGTTCCCTCTCAAGATCCAAAACAGCACTAACTAACTCATGAGAATAGCCTTCCTCCTTTAAGAAGTGCCGGATGCGATCTTCAAGAAATTCTATTATCTGCTTTGGCTCGCAAAGATTTGCCTCCTTATAGACACTATAGTTATTGAACGCTACGTTAACCAGCTCAACTATATTAACAGGTAATTTGTTTTCCAGAATAATCCTGACTATGCCAAGTGCTTGTCTCCTGAGTGCAAATGGGTCCTTTGAACCACTTGGCTGAGCTCCTGCAAGCATAAGACCACATAAACTATCTAGCTTATCAGCTAAAGCTAGAAATGCAGCATCACCAATTGGGCAACTATCACTCGGCCCTTGCGGCTTGTAATGATCACGGATGGCAGTGGCTATATCTTCGCCCAGTAACTCATATTTTGCATAATAATATCCCATGATACCTTGCAAATTTGGAAATTCACCCACAACTTCAGATACAATATCACTCTTACAGAGCAGAGCTGCTTTTACAATATCTTCATTATTTGGCAATAAATGTTGTGCAATTTTTGTTACTCGCTGCACTTTATCACTCATATTCCCTAGTTTTGCGTGAAATATAACCTTAACAAGCTTTTGGGATTTTTGACTCAGCGTAGTCTTTAAATCTTGGTTATAAAAATATAAAGCGTCCGACAGACGAGCGGATAGTACCTTTTCATTGCCCGCAATAACTAATTCTGAATTAGTTGCTGCAATATTTGATACGAACAAAAAATATGGCGCAAAATTACCTTTTTGATCAAAAAGACTAAAATATTTCTGATGACTTCTCATTGAACTGCTAAGCACTTGGCTTGGAACTGATAAGAACTTTTGATCGATCTTGCCAAGCAAAATTTGAGGATATTCCACAAGGCCGGTCACTTCTTCTAGAAGCTCGTTATCTTCCTTTATAACCAAACCCATTGCTAAAGCTATTTTATTAGACTCTCTGGATATGTACTCTTTGCGCTCGAAGTGATCAAGCACTACAAAATTGTCAGCTAAGTTTTGCTTATATTCAGCAAAACTAGCTACCTCAAACGGTTCATTACTCATGAATCTATGGCCAAAGCTTATATTATTTGCCACTAAGTGACCATATTTAAAATTGAGCACCTGTCCGTCAAATATACACATAATATTCCTAAGTGGACGAACCCATTTTATTTGATAATCACCCCAAAACATTGATTTTGGCCAGACATATGCCGCAATAGGATCCATTAATGTATTTTTTAGTATATCTTTTGTTTGCTGTTTAGCAGTAGTTTGCTCATATATAAAATACTCAACCCCTTTTATTTCTTGGCGTGTGAGCTCATCTTTACTAATCCCATTTGAATGACAAAAGCCCTGAATCGCATTTTCAGGAGCAGAAATCTTAGGCCCCTTTATTTCCTTTTTACCAGCCGCACTATAAGAAGCAATACCACTAACATGAATCGTAAGCCTTCTAGGGCCAACATAGGCCTTAATACTAGCGAAACTTATTGTTTGCTCTGCAAAATATTTGGCAAAAATTTCTTCATACCTTAACGCAGCTTTTTGCTGCATTGTTGCAGGAATTTCTTCAGAAAATAACTCTAATAATAATTCACTCATGATTTATCCATTTCCATCCAATTCTCACAAGATAATTTTGCCAGGTGTCTAACTCTCGCTATATACGCTGCACGCTCAGTCACACTGACTACTCCCCTTGCACAAAGTAGGTTGAATAAATGACTTGCTTTAATGCAATATTCATATGCAGGCATAGGTAAATTTTCCTTGATTAAGGCAGTGCACTGTTTTTGGGCATCTTCAAAATGACGAAATAATATTTCCGTGTCAGCTAATTCTAAGTTAAATTTTGAGAACTGCTTCTCAGCTTCAAAATCTACCTGTCCATAAGTCAATGATTTTTCTCCGCTTTGACCATTCCAGTCTAAATCTTTAACTGCATCAACTCCCTGGATATAAAGCGCTAAACGCTCTAACCCATAAGTCAACTCGCCAGCCACTGGCCTGCACTCTATACCACCAATTTGCTGCATATAGGTAAATTGCGACACTTCCATGCCATCACACCAAACCTCCCAACCAAGTCCCGCGGCACCAAGCGTGGGAGATTCCCAGTCATCTTCTACAAACCGAATATCATGCGCTTGCATGTCAATTCCAAGATGCTCTAGGCTTTTCAAGTACAGATCTTGAATGTCATCTGGTGATGGTTTTAATATGACTTGAAACTGATAGTAATGCTGCATTCGATTCGGGTGCTGAGCATATCTGCTATCAGTTGGCCTTCTTGATGGCTGCACATAGGCTACGTTCCATGGCTTAGGACCGAGCGATCTTAAAACAGTTGCTGGATGAAATGTCCCCGCCCCAACTTCAACATCATAAGGCTGCAAAATGGCACATCCATAATCCTGCCAATAATATTGGAGTTTCAAAATTAATTCTTGAAATGATAATTTAGTCATGGCTTCTGTGCTTTCGGTTCCTTCTTGCGTAAGCAGCAGTATAATTGCATTTTCTTTATTTTGCTATAGTAAATTCAAGTAGTGTTGAGGCATTGCTTAATCACTATAAATCTCGGACTTGATAGGCACGCCTGCCTTTGTTTTAAGTCATCCTGAATTTAATTCAGGATCTTCTTTCATTGCCCGAGATCCCGGGTCAAGTCCGGGATTGACTTTTATACTACCCGGGATGACTTCATATATCGCCCTTGATAACTTAAAAATAACTATTGACATTGTACTACTATACTACTATACTAGCACAATAGTACAACTAGACCAATGAGGTAATAATGAATAAACATGAAGCAGTAGGTTTGTTAGATGCAATTCTGACTATCGAGACAAACGATCAGCTCAGTAATTTTTTTAAAGATTTATGTACACCCACAGAATTAAGGTCTTTAGAAGAGAGGTGGAAAGTTTGTCAATTATTGGCAAAAGAAGATTTGTCTTATAGAGAAATACATACACTCACTGGCGCAAGCTTAACCACGATAGGAAGGGTGGCTAGGTTTTTGAAAGAAGAGAAATATGGGGGCTACAGAAATATTTTAAAAAAACTAGGAGAATAAAAATGGTTAAATATTTTATTTGGTTAATCACAATTTTTTTAAGCTTATTATCAATCGCAGAGGCGAATGACAATAGACCTCTTGCAGATATAAAAAAGGTTTATATTAACCAGTTAGTTCAGCACCCGGCACTTGATATGACCACAAAAGGAATTATTGATGGCCTTGCACAGCTCGGTTATGTAAATGGTAAAAATTTAGATTTAAAGGTTGAAAATGCTCAAGGAGATGTGATATTAGCAAATCAAATAGCAGCTAGGTTGGTTAGTTTAAAGCCTGATGTGGTTGTTGGCAATCCTACAATCACGGCGCAGTCGTTTATTAAATATGCAAAAGAGGGTAAAGTAAAACTTGTTTTTACTTCAGTCACTGATCCACTAGGAGCACAAATAGTGAACAGACTTATTGAGCCTGGTGATAATATAACTGGAGTATCAAATTTTGTTGCTCTTGAGCCTCAGATTGAGCTCTTCAAGAAAATAAAACCGACGATGAAAAAAATAGGTTTTTTATATAATCCTGGAGAATTAAATTCTATTACATTAGTTAATAGGCTAAAAGAAATTTGTCCTAAATATGGACTAGAGCTAGTAGAAATGACTGCTAGCAAAACTTCAGAAGTTTATCAAAGTGCTATTAAACTTAGTTCGCTTGTTGATGCAATATTTATTAGTAACGATAATATGGCTCTTGGCGCATTTAAAACAATAGTCAAAGCAGCGGACGCTCAAAAAATCCCTGTGTTCGTAAGTGATACTGATATAGTAAAAGATGGTGCACTTGCTGCGCTTGGTCCAAACCAGTACGAGATTGGTAAGCAGACGGCCCGTTTGATTGCAAGAATACTAGAGGGTGGAGACATAAACAAAATGAATGTTGAGTTTCCAAAAGGTACAGAATTATTCCTGAATCAAAATGCGGCCATTAAGCTTGGAATAGTCTTTCCTCAAGAACTACTGACAAAGGCTGATAAGCTTATATGAATTAAACCAATCCCCGGCTAAAACCTGGGATTGGCTGCTTTGTCGCATGAATCGGCATACTATAGTCGTTTAAGTTGAATTAGCATAAATTTCTATTTTATCTTTTGACTTTTAATAATCACTTCTCATACTCAAAATGGGTTGGCATTTGGAGTATTCGCAGCAATATTTAAAAGACAAAATCTTTCCTATAAATATACGCTAATTCAACTCAAACGACTATATATCCTCGCCTGTAACGTGCACAATTAAATTACGTTACGTGTGCATAATTATTTTGCCTATTTTTCTCCTATTAATAAACAAGAACGAGCTACCTCAACGATTTCCTTCACATTCAATTTTTATCTGTTGTTATAAAAGAATATTTTCACTTTATTTCATATAATGATATATTATATACTAATACTAATTATTTATAATTTATTAGCAATTCCTATGAAAGCATTAAAAAGTTATATTGATAATAATGGAAGATTAGCTATTCCTTCTAAGATTAGAAAAAAACTACATCTTAATATTGGCGATGAGGTATCAATAAAATACTCCGACTCAGAGTTGGTCGTTTCTACTTTTCACTCCAATATAGAAAAAGCTAGAAATATTTTAGATAAATATCAAAATATAGATTTACAAAAAGAATTAAAACTTATCAGAACAGAAGATGAAGATAAATTCTAAATCAAAAAATAAGAAGCATTTGTTAGATACATCAGAAAAAAGCGACAAAATAGCGCATCTCTCTTATCCAAAACTAGCGTTTATAGTATAGAGAGATTGGCAGGCACCTCAATGTCAGGAATTAAATTTAAAGGTATTTACCAAAATATCTAAAGCCCTAATGAACGAAGTTCAGTAGGGCTTTTTCAGCGTTGACTATATTATAAAAAACTAAGTTCTACTTGTGTTTTGGCTTTGTGAAAGCTTTGCCAGTATTTTCTTTAAGACCAGTTTGCATAACGTTAATCACCTCAAGCAATGACTTTGCGGACATATCAATAACTTCTTTAGTATTATTGAAATTAGTATCCATAGTTGATTGGATATACTTTTGTTGACAAGCGGTAATTTGATTTACATCCCCAGCAGAAACCGCTTCCTTCATCGTGTTATACATTTCGGTTGTATTTTTTTGAAGCGCGTCTGATCCTCTTTTGAAAATGGATTGCATATTTTCTGACACCATCTGGTTAGTAGAAGATACAGCTTCAGCAGTATTTTTCATTACAGCTGAAAATGAAGATACGTCTACATTAGGCATTCCTTGCATTGATTTTGCAAAACCTTCTTGGTTCATAAGTGATTGAAGGAATTCAAACGGATTATTATTATTCATGGGTTACCTCTAAAATAATTCAGATTTTTTTATATTATACAAAAAATTCACAATATCTAAATATGCACCAACTCGCTTATTGTACCATGAATTTCTAAAGTTACAAAAAAATAATTTCCTAGTTGAAGCTAATTAGTCACTAATTAGTATATAATAAAACCATTAGAATCAGGTAATTAAATCCCGTGGCCATCCAGAGCGCAAACAGTCATCCTGAACTTGATTGAAGCTTGCGCCTGCCTTCGGCCTAGGATCTCATGCAACAAAAGAAGATCCTGAATTAAATTCAGGATGACCTTTCTGGCTCCTGGCCATGACGTTCTTTGCACCTAATTCAACGTGCTTTACTACAAAACGTCTATTTTTTGGCAAAAACTGCTAAGCTAGAGATAGCTTTTTCGAGCTTTAAAACTAGTTTCTTTAGCTGCTCGTGCTCTTCTCTCGAAACATATTTTCCTTTTATAATGGTTTCTTCTATACATCTAGCGCTTGATGATTTAATAATTTCTCCAGATTCTCTGGCCATTTTACTAGCTCCAGCTAGCATCTTTATTACGTTTTCTTGAGTCATATATAGTCATTTGTTTTTAACTATTGTAATAGAAAGCGCGTGTAATCCATTAGCAAATTCTTCCTTTAGAAGATTATTAATAGCACGGTGTTGCTCAATTTTTATACAAGTATCTAGAACGCGAGCAGAAATTTTGACTTCAAAATGCGTTTGGCCATCTCCATTTGGGCTACCAGGATGACCGGCGTGGCTCGCACTAACGTCCGTTACTTCAAGAAAATGTGGATTTAGGGCACGAAGCCTATATTCAATGATTTCTTTTCTACTCATAGATTGCTTTAATGTTTTAAAGTGTAATTGGTTTTGGTATTATGAATGTGCGTTATTCTTCAATTAAGCAGCATAGGATAGTATGTCTAATAAAGCAAGAATCATGGAAGCCTTGCAGAAAGAGATTAATCGAGTTAAGAATGGCGTTTTACTGATCGTTAAGCTCTTGAATAAAGATGAACTTAACATTCTAATAGAAGATACAGCAGCCATCATCGACAAGTTCTATTTAATGGTAGAAAAAGCGTGTGAAAAATCTAGCGCTTATGTTATTTTAAGGACATACGACCCTACTAAACTGTACATAGTTCTCCCAGATGATACAAAAGTTGCCGAACGATTGGCGTATTCTATTTACAAGCAAGTTCAACTTTATGTCGATTCAGAAATTCCAGAAAGCTACTTAAAATGCGGAGTAGGTAGCATAAAGTTCAATGACGAACAAAAAAATGCTGATAAACTATTGTCGCTATTACTTTATGCTATGTCCGTTTCAAAAGATCGTAGTTATTACCATAACTACGATGATCACCCAGTTGATGTTGAGACATTAAGACGCAGTAATAGTAACTTAAATTTGCTAAGAACTTCTTTATTAAAAAAGAAAGCAAAATTTATGTATCAGCCAATTGTTGACCGCAAGTCAGGTAATATTGAATATTACGAATGTTTGCTTCGAGTACCGGATGAAAATGATGGATACGTATCTGTTGGCCCGATGATTGAAGATGCTGAATTAAAGGGGTTGATAAATATCGTTGATTTCACTGTAATTGATATGGCGATCAAGGAACTTGAAAATGATAAGAAAATTAAATTATCGGTAAATATTTCTAACATAGGTGTGCTGAATAAAAGATTATTAAAGAGAATCGAGAGCTTATTTAAGAAGTATGAAGTAGCTAATAGGCTGATAATCGAGATAACGGAGACTTCCCTTAACCAAGATTTTATTACTACCAAGAAGTTTATTGACACACTGCATACTTATGGTTGTCGATTTGCATTAGATGATTTTGGGTCAGGCTTTACTTCTTTCAAGCAACTTCTCAATTTACCTATTGATATTATTAAAATTGATGGTAGTTATATACGAGATATTTTAAATAACGATCATAATAGATTTTTTGTAGAAGCTTTAATTAGTTTGGCAAGCGATCTTGGTATTAAGACCGTAGCTGAATTTGTCGAAAATGGAGAAATTGCAAGGTTCTTAATAGATATAAAAATTGACGGCATGCAAGGTAATTTCTTTTTGCCAGCTTCTGAAAGTCGTATTGACTAGACTGCTAAGCGCTCGCCTCTTAAAATCTGATTTGATCGTTAATAGACTTCTTTCACAACAGATGCTAGGAGCCACGGAGCCAAGACCGGAGCGTACTTAATGTACCGCGAGGATCAGAGCACCGGAGCGACGAAGCAGATGCCTTTGGTAGTAGAGTTTCGAAAGAAGTCTAGTGTATAAAGACTAGTTTTGGATAAAACTTGTCTTTATAATATAATCAATCTTAAAAAATTATATAACAGATGAGTTTTAAAACATACTTAGAAGCTTTAAATGCTGAAATTCAAGATATAAAAGCAATCAAAGTATCTGGTAAAGTTGTTTCAGTAAAAGGGATTGTAATAAAGGCTCGAGGTATCAATGAATTTGTTTCCATTGGTACGCGTTGTAAAATCAATAATAGTCTGCGAAGCTCTTCAATATTGTGTGAAGTAGTTGGCTTTGACGATGACGGTGTATTATTGATGCCTTTCGAAGATACTCAAGGTGTTGGATCCGGAGCTGAAATAGAAGTATATCAGCATGAGAATGTCATTCATCCAGACGACAGCTGGCTTGGCAGAGTATTGAATGCTTTTGCCGAACCTCTAGATGATTTAGGTCCTATTAAATATGGTGAGAAAGCATATTTACTTAAAACGAATCCTCTGCCAGCTCAAAAAAGACAACGAATTGGCGGTAAAATAGATCTTGGGGTGAAAGCTATCGATAGTTTTGTTAGCTGCTGCTTCGGTCAAAGGATGGGTATCTTTGCAGGTAGCGGCGTTGGAAAATCAGTACTGATTTCAATGCTCACAAAATATGCTGACACTGATGTTAAGGTCATTGGTTTGATAGGTGAGCGTGGACGTGAGGCCAAGGAATTTATCGAAGAATATCTTGGGCCAGAGGGCCTTAAAAAAGCCGTAATAATATTAGCAACAGGTGATGAATCAGCTCTGCTTAGAAAGCGTGCAGCTTATGTAACGATGGCTGTAGCTGAATATTTTAGAGACATAGGAAAAGAAGTACTATGTATCATGGATTCAGTTACCAGATACGCTATGGCTCAACGAGAAATAGGCTTAGCTGTGGGCGAGCCTCCTACTACTAAAGGATATCCTCCGTCAGTATATAGTGAACTTCCCAAAATTCTTGAACGCGCTGGTCCTGGCATGGAAAAAGCTAATATTACCGGACTTTTTACTGTTCTTGTAGAAGGAGATGACCAAAACGAACCAATTAGTGATGCGGTTCGTGGGATATTAGACGGTCACATTGTGCTAGATAGGTCAATAGCTGAACGAGGCCGATTTCCAGCTGTTGATGTCCTTAAAAGCGTTTCAAGAACCATGCCAAAATGCAATAATGACTTAGAAAATAGACAGGTAACATATGCTCGCAGAATGCTTGCAACATATCAGGATATGGCAGAGATGATAAGGCTTGGCGCCTACAAAAAGGGGACTGACCCTGAAATTGATTTATCTATTATCTATTTTGATAAAATTGAGAAATTCTTAAATCAAAGACCAGACGAGAATTGCTCTATGGAAGATAGCTACAAACAGCTTGGCGAAATTCTGGGCATCAATGAATGACAAAAACTCTTAAGACCTTGATAAAACTGCACAAGAATAAACTTGATAAAATTCTCAAGGATATAGAATTCAAAGAATCGGAGAAATTAAGATCAGAAGAGAAAAAAACACTAGTTGAAGAAGAAATGAATCAAGAAATTGAGAAATATTCAACTACAGAATTTAGTTTTATGCTGGAAAAATACGTAGAAAACTCACGAAAGCTAATTAAGCGCCTTGAGGCCCAAATTAATCAGCTTGAAACAATTATTGCAAAGCTCAGAATTGATTTAAGAGATCAATATTCTGAGCTTAAGAAATATGAAATAGCTTTTGATAATAAGCAATCACGCCAGCGAGAGCGTCTTAAAAAATACGAAGCAAAGCAACTAGATGAATTTAGTATCAATAAGTTCGTGACCCAAAATAAAGCACTAGCTGATAAAAATTCAAAATTTAACTAATATAGTCCCTCCGCCGGAAATGCCTTCAGAGGTTTTCCTATCCCTTTTTATCATAACTGACATCGAGAGGGTATTTTATGCAAAAACATTCTCTAGCAATTCCATAATATTTTTGTACATATACTGTCGTTTTCTTGAGGACAATCATGAGTAATTCACATTAACTTGTGGTCAATTCTTTGACATCTATCTCCGGTTCAACTTCAATTAGTTCGGCTTTTGTGACAAATATTTGTATGCGCTGAAGAGATTCTTGGTCTTTTTTAAGACCACCATCAATACCCATTTTATCAAGCTTTCGAGCCTTTGAGAGAAAATTACGATTGAAGGAGGCAGCGAATTTGTCATAGTGGCTAACTGCGCTGGAAATGCTATTGCCCAGCTTTGAAGAATGTTCCGCCATCAGACCAACAGAAGACATAAGTTTTTTTACCTCTTCGATTATTTGCAAGTGGTTCTGCATCATCATCTGCTCTGATATTTGAAATTTTGCAAATGACAACATATTCATAAGTCCAGCTGGGCCTACAGGAAAAATATTGGCTTTCCAAGCTTTATTCATAAACTCGCTATCCGCTTCTATTAGCTTTTCTACCGCATGCTCAGATGGCAAAAACATCAAAGTAACTATGTTTGTTAGTGAATATCCTTTGTTTTCGATATTTTTCCTAACGATATCTGCATAGCTTTTACCAGACAATGACTTCAAATGAGTGTTCATTGTCCTGGCTAGATTTTTTAAGTCATCTTGATCTTCTACTAGGAATTTTGAAGCTTTTGCATCCACAACCATCAACTTATTACTTGGCAAGAAAATTACAGCGTCAGGTCTAAAGGCGTTATGCTCCTCATCACTAGTACTGTATTGCATGACAAAATCTAAACCCACTCTAAGGCCTGAAGATCTCAATATATTCTCCAGTGTAATCTCAGCAAGACTGCCGGCGCCTGATGGAGACAGCAAAGAATTCTTTATTATATCCACAGTATCTTTGGACAATGAGACCTCTTTACTAAGCGATCCAACCATACCGACTATTCTCTCGAACTCAGCATTAAATCTAGAAGTTGTTTCTTTGATACTTTTCTCTGAAAATTCTCTAGTTTCTTGATTTTCCTTTTTATGAATTTCAATTAGTTGTTTTGATAGCTGATTTCCTAACTCAAAAAGCGCTGCTTTAGTTGCATCATTCGAATCAGCTTTTATTTTATTGAATTCACTAATTAAATGCTCTTGATACTTCGATTGTGATGATAACTGCTCTATTCTTTGGATATATTCAATCTTTTGGGCTTCTAGTAGATTATTTTTATTTTTTTCTTCTTGAGATAGTCGGCCTAGAAAATCGAGTTGAAAACTAAGTCGTGCATTTTTATAAAAAGAATAGACAAGTCCTATGCCAAAAACTGCAGCTAACATTATCGAAATATACAAAGTCATAGTATGTTAAACACGTTGAGTTAGAGAATATATAGTAAATCACATTGGGTAGGCGGCTGTACAGAGTTGCGCCCGTCATCCCGGACTTGATGGGGCTACGCCTGCCTTCGGTTCGGGATCCCAGGCAGCGGAAGTAGATCCCGAACCGAAGGCAGGCGTAGCCCCATCAAGTCCGGGATGACCGATTATTAGTCACTCCTCCGTAAAACTCAGATTTTTATTTGACGCCTAAACTATCTAAAAAATCCCGTAGTTCCTGACGAGCAGCCACGTGTGATAAACTAAAAGATTTATTGAAATTAGCTTTGTTTAAGTCAAGCAAAGTCAGTCCAAATGGAAATAATTCTCTAAAAATAACACGCTCACTGAAACCTGGTAAAACTCTAAAAGACACACGCTTGGCTATTGTTTCAAGCGCAGATGCAACATTACGCTTATTCTGAGCATCTATGTTACTAAGACGATTTCGCACTACAATCCATTCAATAGATCCCTGATCTCTTGAAGCTCTCTCCATTTTTTGTTCCCAAAGCATTTGGCTATATATCGAAGGTTTAGAGACCTCAAAATTATCTCCATCTATTTTTGCTATTACGTCCAGATCAACAAAACTATCGTTAATTGGAGTAATAACTGTATCTGCGTATGAGTGAGCTATCCTCGATAGGTTTGTATGGCTTCCAGGCGTATCAATTACAATGTAATCTGCATGATTCTTTGCCACACTAAAGGTTTGTTCAAATTGCAGCCTTTCTTGCTTATCTTTTTCTTCAATAGAATTGTCAACTGCTTCCTTTAGGTGAAAATGCAGTGGCATATCAACTTTATGATCTATATTTTTCTGATTATAACTCTCTCTATTATTGATATAAGATGTAAGAGAATGTTGCCTAGAATCTACATCAATACTTACAACATTATAACCTTTATCGAGTAAGCCAATAATCAAGTGCATTGAGCAAGTTGTTTTGCCTGCACCGCCTTTTTCATTGCCAACAACAAAAATACGTGGGTTTTTATTTTGATTCATAATGATCCCATACAAACTTATTGAGTAACCTCACACCAAAACCTACCCCTCCTTTCGGACAAATTGGATTTTTACCTGTCTTATCCCAAGCCGTACCTGCAATATCAAGATGAGCCCATTTAACACCATCTTTAATGAAACGACCAATAAAGTGAGCAGCCGTTGAGCTTCCAGCCATACCTTTTTCACTGCCAATATTTGCTATATCAGCAACAGAAGATTTTATCATATCATCATAATCTTTATGAAGAGGCATTCTCCACAATTTCTCATTTGTTTTGAGAGATGAGTCTATAAGCTTTTGTGCAAGCTCATCATCATTAGCAAATATTCCTGCATAAGTACGAGCTAGCGAAATGACAATAGCTCCAGTCAATGTGGCAAGATCAATCACACAATCTGGCTCAAAATTTTCTTGCAAATAAGTAACACAATCGCATAATACCAACCTTCCTTCAGCATCGGTATCTAGTACTTCAACTGTTTGACCGGACATAGTCTTCACCACGTCTCCAGGTCTTTGTGCACCACCACCTGGCATATTCTCAACTAGCCCAACTATACCAATAACATTAACTTTCGCGCTACGCAAAGCTAACGCTTTCATCACCCCAACTACTGCAGCTGATCCACCCATATCATGCTTCATATCACTCATACCAAGAGCTGGTTTTATTGAAATACCACCAGTATCAAATGTTACTCCCTTACCAACAAAACAGACTGGTTTTTGCTCAAGAGACCCACCATTATACCTCATTACTACTAGCTTAGATTCATTATGAGATCCTTGCCCCACACCAAGTAAAGCACCCATCTCTAAATCTCGCATTTCTCGCTCTCCAAGGACTTCGATATCAATTCCAAGTGGTTCAAGCTTTTCCATTATTTGCTCGGCATAGCTTTCTGGGTACAAAATATTTGGTACTTCGCTGACCAAATTTCGTGCAAAATAAACCGCCATTGCGACAGCTTTCAGAGGTTCAAAAGCATGGTAGGCACTTTCTACGTTAGAGACAACTATATTAAAATCTTTTGTTACAAATTTTTCTTGCTGCGTTTTTTTAGTAAAATATTTATCGAATTTATATGCAGCAAGCAGCGCCCCACTTGCTAGAAGTGAAGCTACTTGATCCTCACTAAAATTACCGATTCGACCAGCCACTTTAAACCCAACCGAAGAAGCTTTAGTAGCTTCAGCTTTAGAATATATTCTAGCGCCAAGCTCTTCCATTTGATACTCAGAAATACTAGATTCATTTCCTATACCTACTATGATGAGGTGTTTGATTTTGCCTTCTTTATCCACAGCTGTTAAGGAAAGCAATTGCCCAGTTTTGCCCTCAAATCTATTTTTGTCAGCAATAGTCTTAGAAATAAGACCATGGTATTTTTGATCTACAACCATCGTCTCATTGTCTATTTTTAACTGATCATTGATCAAGACTGCTATAGCTTCATTATCGTACAAATCCTTGCCTTCAAAAGAAATATTTAACATTGTTCCTCAAAAAATTTATTTAATTATCAATCATCAATCAAGTTATCTCTAGATTGGTAAGTTTGCAAGTAATTTAGCTGTTTAAACCACTAAAAATCCAGGGCTACCGCATTAAAATATGAGTAAGCCGTCATTCCAGAACTTACGTCGAATAGCCCTTTAGGGCGTAATGAGACTTAGTATCTGGAATCCATTCAAGCAG
>CANNHR010000004.1 GCA_947505405.1 Rickettsiales bacterium | reverse complement strand
ATAAATACTATAAAAATAGCTACATCAATATTAAAATTCATCATTTGTTTAATCCTGAGTTGCAATGTTTAATTATTACTAAAAATAAACCAATAAAAAAGTATTTGCAAGTGTCATTTTGTTGGCGAAATAATGCTAATCAATATTGTTATTTCTCATCAGATAATTAAACTCTGCACCAATAATGAAGATCATGTTTACTATATAAAAAAACACCAACGTAACAATGATGCTCCCTAGAGATCCATAAACTATATTTAGTTGATTGTAGTATACGATATATCTAGAAAGCAAAAAACCGCTTGCTGCCCATAAACCAACAGTTAGAAAAGCGCCAGGTACCACTTCAAGAAATCTTAGACTTGCATTGGGTATTATGTAATACAACGAACAAACTGCAAAAAATAGTGATAGAACAACCAGCACATACCTGGCAAAATCAAGCAAAGACTTATAGTCTTCAATTAAAATCATAAATTTAGGTATTTTTTCAAGCCCAATAGGAATAATAATCAGAAGAAGCATAGCAAAGGAAATACCAGAACTGATGATCAAAAACTGTGCAATACTAAGCAAACGCCTTAAGATATAATTTGGCGGAGATTTTATTTCATACACTCTATTTAAAATTGTTCGTAGGCACTCTACAAAAGAAGAAGAAGTCCATATCGTTCCCACAATTGCAAGAGTCAATAGCCCTTGCGGAGGAGCAGACATTAGCTCATTGATCCTTATCTTAATTGACTCGATTGAATGTTCTGGCATATTCTCTAGAGCAAGTTCAACAAACTTTTCGCCAAGTTCTGAAGCTCCAAAAAAGCTGGTAAAAGCTAAGATGAAAATAAAAAACGGAAAAATTGATACCAAGAGCATAAATGACATATAACCTGAGTGCTCGACTCCATCATGGTCAATCATCTTTACTACCGACCTGTACAAACTATACATAACCTTCTTCATAGGCAACTAAGTCTATTGTGAAAAAATTATTTTGCTCACACAAAAATAATGTTCTAGCTGTTAATAAAGTCATCCTGAACTTGTTGGGCTTCGTATGCCTTCGTTTAAGATACAATCCTAAACTTGATTGAAGCTTGCGCCTGCCTTCGTTTTAAGTCATCCCGGATCAAGCCCGGGATGACTGCTTCATTGCCTGAGTTCTTGAACTTGTTGGACTTACCAATACTAATTAAAAATTCATTTTAATATAACCTGAGTTTGACGCAAGAGATATATTAAATTTACTATATTGACTCGAGTGTCCTAATTTTTGCCTTATAGTGAATCTCATTCTGCGACATTACAACCGTAGCTGGCCTAAAGCGCTCTACTACAGAACGCACATATGGCCTGGTATAGGCGCTGGTTAAGAGTACTGGGACATACCCTTTCAACGCTTGATCATCATAAGCTTTTTTCACTTTAGTAACAAATTCTTGTAATTTTGATGGAGGCATTGATAATTGTTTATCCCCTGTGCCATCATCTATTAAATTTTCAATGAAACTCCTCTCCCACTCTGCAGATAACGCAATTATTGGAATAAATCCTTCTCGATTGGTGTTGTGATGGCAAATCTGTCTGCATAGTTGTACTCTAACTGCCTCAGTCATAGCTGTTAAATTCTTATTTGCTCTGGCAGAATCTGCTACTGATTCCAAAATACTAGGCATGTCTCGGATTGAAATCATCTCGGATAGTAAATTTTGCAATACTTTCTGAAGTGAAGCAATTGAGACCACATCTGGTATAACATCCTTTAACAATTGTTTGTGCTCATCAGCCATTTTATCGAGCAATTTTTGCGTCTCACTATATGAAAGCAAATCAGTAATATTTTCCTTAATTTGCTCTGTAAGATGTGTGGTAATAACAGTAGAAGGGTCGACAACAGTACAATTATGAAACAACGCTTCTTCTTTGTAACTTTCATCGATCCATTTTGCTGGTAATCCAAACGCAGGTTCTTTGACGCTCTCGCCTGGAATATCCAGATCGGTACCTTGTGGATCCATAATCATCAGCTTACCTGGACGTACTAAACCTCGACCAGCCTCCAGCTCCTTGATTTTAATGACATACACGTCAGTATCTAGTTGAATGTTATCCTGAATTCTAACAGCTGGCATCACGAAGCCGTACTCTTGGACAATTTGCTTACGCAAACCTTTAATTTGCTCAGTTAAATTATGGCCATTACTTGCATTAACAAGCGACATTAAACCATAACCTATTTCTAACCTAATTAAATCAAGATGAAGCGCATCCGATATCTTCTCGGATTTATCCTGTTCTTGGCTACTACCACCCTCCCCGGAATCTGATCCAATCTTAGAGGTTGCACCTCCTCCAGAACCATAAACTCCAGCTAATAATTCTTGATTTTTTGTTGAGTTTAGCGCATATGCGCTCCCCCCTATAACAGCTGCAATTATTGAGAATGGAATAAAGGGAAGTCCAGGTAAGAATGCCATAAGGCCAGTAACGATTGCTGTCATCACTAAAGCTTGTGGATATTGACCAATCTGTCCAAAAAGCAATTTGTCTGTGGAGCCAGAAGTACCAGCTTTAGTAACAAGCAAACCAGCAGATAATGAAACAATCAGCGACGGAATTTGTGTTACTAACCCATCACCAATGGTAAGCACTGTATAGGTTTTAACCGCTACGTCGAAAGACAAGTCTTTTTGTAAAATACCAACTATCATTCCCCCAATCAGGTTGATAAAAGTAATGATCAATCCAGCAATTGCATCACCACGTACAAACTTGTTAGCACCATCCATAGAGCCAAAGAATGTACTCTCATCTTCAAGATTTTTACGGCGTGACTTAGCTACTTTTTCATCAACCAACCCGGCTGCCAAATCAGCATCGATAGCCATTTGCTTACCAGGCATTGCATCAAGGCTAAACCTTGCCGCTACTTCAGCAATACGACCAGAACCTTTTGTAATGACGATGAAGTTGATCAAAGTCAATATTAAGAACACAATGAGCCCAATAACTACATTCCCTTGCATCACAAAACCACCAAAAGCTTTGATTACATGGCCAGCAGCGTCTGGGCCTTCATGCCCCCTTGAAAGAATCAACCTAGTAGAGGCAATGTTTAGCGATAATCTCAAAAGAGTTGTGACTAACAGAATCGTTGGAAACATACTTAAATCAAGAGGTTTCTGAATGAATAATGTCGTCATCAGAATTACAAAAGATATGCCAATTGACAAAGCTAATAAAAAATCAAGTAATCCGGTTGGAATTGGAAAGAGCAGGACCATCAAAATCCCAACAATTGCAGAAGCAAGCGCTAAGTGCGAATAGTCTGTGATCCTTTTGAGTATATTAAACATGTATTATTTATTTAGCCAGAAATTGTAATTATTCTATAATTTGTATGTTCATAGCCATAATTTTTATGGAACTGCTTTAAACCAGCCTACTTTAAAGAAAAATTTACACTTTTGCAACGGATCTTTTTATATTACCGTCTGATGCTTTCTCTTTATTTGTTTTTCCAGTATCAAAAATTGTAAGCACTTCACGCGATAAAGCCCTTATTTCATCAGCAGCAACAGAATTTGGAACGCATTCGGTGACAGTAACTCCACTCAGGAAACAGCTACTAAATGCCACTCTGTTACCAAGTGAACATTTAAACAGGTCACCTTGTAGTTGGGCAATTATTTCTTTTGTGAGCTTTGATTGTGGGTTGTATCTATTCAACAAAATTTTAGCTGGGATCTTTTCGCTTTGAGCAAAATCAGTTGTAGTACTCGTTGCCCACAAGTCAGTCGGACTTGGTTGCATAGGTATTATAATCAAATTAGATGCACGAATGGCCGTCTTGGATTCAGTTTCTGTATGCGGAGGCGCATCAATAACCACGTAATCAACATTGCCTCGCAAATTACTTATAGCACTTTCGACTCGCCAACCAGCACTAGTTACAAAATTCAAACCTGTATAACCAATACCAAATTTCTTTTCGCGCAGACTATGCCAATTTGTTAAGCTTCCCTGCGGATCAATATCAATAATAGCAACCCTTTTTCCCGTTTGAGCTAAAGATACGGCCAAGTGCGCAGCGATAGTAGTTTTACCAGCTCCACCTTTTTGCTGAGCTATTGTGATTACTTTCATATAGTTTTAACTCGCTATTACTTATGTCCTGAATTGAATTAAATATCAAATATATTGTAGAGTCAATTAATGGAGTAGTTTGAAGATATTAGTAATTCCTTAATGTGCTACTCGGCCACAAAATACTAATTAATTTACCACCAAATTTGTGTTGACAACCACAAAGTAGGGTTTTAGTATCCCCTAAGATACCAGAGGTGCTTTGGCTACGTATTGGCTCAAGGCTGAGATTATACTCTTATAACCTGCTCCAGGATAATGCCTGCGAAGGGAGGTAAAGTTGGAAACTCAATGTTCAATTCTAGTACAGGATTGGGTGTTGGTAGTTTTTAAAGATTATTTTTAGGAAAATCTTTTCTGACTCTGGTGTTTGTTTATTAGCAAATATTGGAGTATTTTGATGAATTATAGCCTGCCTAAAAGAGATATTACTATTCTTATTGGTAATACAATTGATCATTTCGACACTTCGCTTTATATTTTTCTTGCCCCTATTATTGCGCCGGTATTTTTTCCAAACACAGATAAACTACTTGGTTTGATAATGGCATATGGCATTTTGGCTACGTCAATTATTACAAAACCACTGGGAACGTACCTATTTGGAATGATTGCAAGGTTAAGAGGACCTGTCGCCGCCCTATCAAATTCATTAATTGGTGTAGGAGTTTTTACTGTCTTCATAGGTTTATTACCTAGTCATGCCATGATAGGTTGGATTGCACCGTTATTATTTGTTACTTTTCGTGTTTTAAGAGAAGTATTTGCCGCCGGTGAGACTAGTATTGCAAAACTATATATTCTAGAAGATAAGATAGAACAAGAAGCATTTAAAGGCTCTTATTTATACCAACTATCAACTATGCTCGGTATTGTTCTTGCATCACTTGCAGCAACCATTGTCCATTATATAGACGTAACAGGCTCCTGGAGGATTTGTTATATTCTTGGAGGCTCAGCTGCAATAGTTGGGTATGTTTTTCGTAAAATAATTTTACCAAAAGAAAGCAAAAATCTAAAACACCAATTAAAATTCTACAGCATTGATGGGTTGAATATTTTGTGGTCTCATAAGTTAATTTTGCTAAGGATAGCGATCGTTACAGGTTTTTCTTATATGACATATTTGATTCCGTTTGTCACAATGAATCATATGGTACCAATGGTTACAAATATTGAGGAAAAAAATATGATTGCAGTAAATAGCTTTATGCTTATTTTTGATATGGTATCAATTCCAATCATTGGCAAAATACTATCGTGCTATAATCCTAGCCAAGTTATGCAGATAGCAAGTACTATCCTTGCATTATCAATTGCTCCGTTATGGTATTTCATCGCAGATTCATCGATATATTACGTAACTTTTGTACGTTTTTGGATAGTAATTTGGGGAGTGGTTTATATGTGTCCACTAAATCTTTGGTGCAAAAATCAAATAAAGGGGGACGAGAAATATATGATCGTAGGTATGGGCTCAACTTTTGGAGCAAGCACTATTGGCAAACTCACTCCCTCAATATGTTTAATTATCGTGCATTACACCGGTTCATATTTGCCTATTGCAGGATATATAATGATAGTGTTCTTATTAGCGGGGATAGTGATCAGAAATAGTGTTGCTCGCATTATTTAATTCTACTTACTTTTTTCATATAGTATGATATTATATAGTAGCAATATAAATAAAATATCTGAGCTGTTTAGATTATGATAAGTAAAACTCTTTCTATAGGACCTAGAGGTCAAATAACGTTGCCTAAAAAATTACGTAATTTATTTAAGACAAATACTATTGTCCTTGAATTAATAGACGATACCCATGCTGTAATCTATCCGGTTCCAGATGTTGGAGGTAGCATCGCTGAATTTAAAAAGAAAACAGATTTGTCATTTGATCAAATACGCAATCAGTCTTGGTTTAATTCTAGAAACAACAAAGAAGCTCAATAATGCAAAAATATATAGTTGATACTAATTTTATAGTACGATACTTACTTGCTGATAACAAAGATCATTATACACAAGCAAAAGCCGTTTTCGACCAAGTACGAGATGGTAAAGCTCAAGTTAAATTAGAACAAGTAGTGTTTGTTGAAGTAATTTTTGTTCTCTCTTCTTTTTACGATATCCCCAAGGAAAAAATTATTGATACTATGCATTCATTTCTATCTTATAAAGGTTTAGACACTGAGAAGTATTTACTAGGTATGGCACTGGATATTTACCGAAATCATAATATACATATTGTTGATTCTATTATTGTTGCTAGAAGTAAACTAGATAATACTCCAGTCACAGTACTTACTTTCGACAAAAAGCTAGACA
This sequence comes from Rickettsiales bacterium, assembly GCA_947505405.1. GTDB lineage: Bacteria > Pseudomonadota > Alphaproteobacteria > Rickettsiales > Rickettsiaceae > Megaera_A. The sequence continues at coordinate 39,238 of CANNHR010000004.1, read as the reverse complement.
AGATACTTAGAACCTGTCTTCATAGAATTGTCTGATAGAATTTTTAGGATAATTTTCAATGATTTTTAATGCGAATATACATATATTAAAATTAAAAATTACAAAAATTATGCAGAATGAATCTATGAAGACAGGTTCTAAAGAGCACTACGGATATATAACTTAGTTTATGAACCAAGAACAAACTGATCAACCAATATCATCCAAAACTATTCTAGCGTTCTTTGCTATGGTTGTTGGAATGTTTATGGCGATATTAGATATTCAGATTGTTGCAAGCTCTCTATCAGTAATTGCTGCTGGGTTATCTGCTTCTGGTGATGAGCTTTCTTGGATTCAAACCTCATATCTTATTGCTGAAGTAATAATTATTCCGGTCACTGGTTTTGCCTCACGCCTATTATCAACCAGAATTTCTTATTTTATTGCTGCACTGGGATTTACTCTTATGAGCTTGCTATGTGCTCTCGCTTGGAATATTGAATCCATGATTATTTTCAGAGCCATGCAGGGTTTTTTTGGTGGAGCAATGATTCCTACAGCTTTTGGGGCAATTTTTATTATATTTCCTAAAAGCATGCATACCAAAGTTACTATGATCATTGGATTAGTAGTAACAGTAGCCCCAACTATTGGGCCAACACTTGGAGGCTATATTACAGAGACAATATCTTGGCATTTTATGTTTTTGCTTAATGTTATTCCTGGAATTTTTGTCTGCGTGACCGTTTTTCTATATGTTGATTTTGATAAACCAAACTACAAACTGCTCAAAAATTTCGATTTCGTTGGCATCTTGTTGATGGCAGTTTGTTTGGGCTCGATGCAATATGTACTAGAAGAAGGGAATAAGAAAGATTGGCTAGATGACGGTCATATCCTCTTATTAACAATAGTAGTTATTGTAACTTTTGTTTGGTTAATTATTCGAGAAGTTACTTATCAGAACCCAATAATTGATCTTGGTTCATTCAGGAATAAGAATTTTAGTTTTGGTTGCATTTATTCGTTCATACTAGGTGTTGGACTGTATGGGACTGTCTATTTGTTGCCACTATTTTTGTTTATAATAGCAGGATATAACACTCTTCAGATTGGCATTACCATGATTATCACTGGAGTTTTCCAACTTGTCTCAGCGCCTATGGCTGGTAAAATGTTTGATTCAGGCATCGATAAAAGGATAATCCTGGCCATAGGTTTTTCTTTGTTTGCTATAGGGTCTTTTGCTAACAGTTTTCTTACTGCCCAATCACAATATTGGGAATTATTTGTTCCACAAATGATCCGTGGCTTAGCACTGATGTTTTGCTTTATGCCGATAAATGATCTAGCTCTTGGCACAATGAAAAAAGATGAAGTGCAAAATGCTAGTGGTCTTTATAATTTAACAAGAAACTTGGGCGGTGCAATAGGCCTAGCTGTGATTAATAGCCTGATCATTTCGAAGTCAAAGATCTATGCACAAACCATGAAGGATAACATGCCATTAACATCACCAAAAGTGCAAGAAAGCCTAGAGTTTTTTACTCAATCATTGATAGGTAAAGTAAATGACCCAGAAACCGCAGCATATCAACTTTTGAGTAATGTCGTTGAACGAGAGGCTTTTGTAATTGCAATTAATAACGTCTTTGTTATCATAGCTATTATATTTTGTATGGGGATGATATTGATTCCTTTCTCTTCAACACCTAAAACAGTTGTTACCTCAAATGTGCATTAAGTTAGTTTCTTTTCTTATATTTATGTTGATTTGGACTGGACTGACTGGCTTTATTGTTGAATGGCAACACTTGAATTACCTTTTGGCAGCTTCTGCACTTACGCTTATTTTTGCAATTAAGTTGAAACTAATGCCTACAAGAAATATATTTAAGATTAATGCTATTTTTTACTGCATATGGTTATTGAAGGAGATAGTGATGTCTGCTTGGACGGTGTCTAAGATCGCGTGGCGAAAACACATAATATTGCAACCTAGCTTGGAGCCAATAAAAACCATTCAAGATGATGATGTTGGGACCGTGATTTATGCAAATTCTATCACGCTTACCCCTGGAACAGTTACTCTCTCAGTTGATGGTAAAAATCTGCTAGTACACGCACTTGATTATGATTTTATGAGTGAATTGCAAGAAGGTGAGATGGATAGAAGAATCAAGAGAATAATTAAATAGTACCAAGTTGGTATAATATGTTTATGTTAAATATTTGTGTATTGTTATCGCTAGTGTTTGCTTGTGTCGTTATTTGCGGAGCATTTTTGCAGCGAGACATATTTACTAAATTGTTATTCGTAAATATCGGTACCAGCTTGGTTGCACTATTTATATGTTTTCTTAGCTCATTTAAAGCAAATAGTTCTTATATTGACATAGCTTTTATTTATTTTCTTCTAAGCGTTATCGCGACTAGCGCTTACTTAAAATATTTTTTGCAAAAACATAAAACAACATCTTCAGATGCATCTTAGAATTGTACCAAATCTCAGATTAAATGAGAAAAATGACTCGTCAGAGGTATTACTTGAAATACCATTTCAGGACGAACTTGCGGGGCTTACAAGTGTAAGCAAGCACAAGCAAGATCCACAAAATTCGTTGTGTCATTTAAAAATGGGATTTGGTATTACCATCATTGGTTGTGGCCTCAGCGGCATGATTACAGCGCTCTCATTTGCAGCGCGCGGTATAAACTCAACCATAATTGAGCGTCAAAATATTAGACTTCTTTATGACCAATCGTTTTTTAATGATATAAGAACTACGGCGCTTACTGACTCATCGAAGAAATTTTTTGAAACCATAGGAATTTGGGATAATATTGCAGAAATTTCTGGCCCTATAAATGATATCTATGTAGCAGATAATAAAGCTTCCGAGATGGTACATTTTGCGTCTCATGAATTGAAAGATGAGCAAGTAATGGGCTACTTAGTTGAAAATAAAGATTTTAAAAAATCCCTGCTTGCTCAAGTTTTGGCTAACAGGCACATAACTATTATCGATAATAGTTCTTATGAAGTTAAAGAAAATAACGATCATAAGTGTATTTTAACCATAAATGGCACTTTGGATCAGGAGTGCGATCTTCTTGTTGTGTGCGATGGAAGTAACTCTTCCACAAGGCAAAAATATTTTAGTAGCGAAACGTACAAACCATACTCTCAGCATGCGCTAACCTTCATAGTGCAGCATGAAAAACCTCATGATGGCACGGCAGTAGAGCATTTTATCCCTACAGGACCGTTTGCTATATTGCCTTTAAAAAATCAAAATTTCTCTTCAGTAGTTTGGACTATAAAGTCTGATATAAACAATGCAATTCTAAATTTACCAGATGATGAGTTTTTATATATAGTTCAGCAAAATTTTGGCCAGTTTCTAGGAAATATCAGTATAAAGAGTGAAATAGCTTCGTTCCCTTTGAAAGCTTACGCTACAAATAAATATTATAATAAGAGAATAGTTCTAGTTGCTGACTCTGCTCATGTCATTCATCCCCTTGCTGGACAAGGCTTGAACCAGGGAATAAAAGATATACAATCCCTTGTAAACATTATTTTTGAATTTGGAGTTAGTAACCAATCGCTTGAAAAATACCAAAATACACGTAAAAGCGATAATAATGCTATGCTTGAAATTACGAATATTTTAAATTCCTTGTTTTCTAATAATTCAAAAATATTTCATGCCGCAAGACAGTTGGGTTTTAGAGCGATAGAGAAGATTCCGCCATTTAAAAAATTGCTTATTAAATATGCCATGGGCAGAAGAAAATGATAAAGCGGTTTCTAGCCAGCTTAGTGAACTATATTCTGCCATACAGGTGTAGTTCATGTTCTCAGCTAATCGACAAAGAGCAAGGCATGTGCGTGTCTTGTTTTGCCAAATTAAATTTTGTTACTTCTCCTTACTGTTCCTGTTGCGGCTTTCCTTTTGAGTTCGTAATAGAAGGGCAAAATTTATGTGGGCGCTGCGTAGCCCAGCGACCAAATTATGATTTGGCTCGTAGCTTGTTCAAGTTTGACATTGAAAGTAAAAAACTAATTCATGCCTTTAAGTATAACGATCGAACAGCGCATTCAAAAATGTTTGCTAAATTGCTTGTTGCAAGATACAAAAAAGAAATAGAAGAAGTAGATTTGGTCGTACCAGTGCCAATGCACAGAATAAAAAGAATATTTCGGCAATATAATCCTGCTCAAATTTTAGCTAAGGATATATCTGATTTGCTCAAAGTGCCTATGATTCCAGATATGCTTATCAAAACCAAATGGACCAGGCCTCAAACTACATTGACTAAATACGAGAGAGAAAAAAATCTATCAGGATCACTTGTTTTTAATATGAAGCGAATGGTTAAAGGAATGAGAGTGCTTTTAGTTGATGATGTAAGGACGACAGGAACTACCTGCACTAGCTGTGCAAAGCTGCTTAAGCGAGCAGGCGCGGCATCTGTTAAACTGGTAACAATTGGGATGACTTAAAACTTATAAATTGGAGCAGAATACTAGTCATCCCGGACTCGATCCGGGATCTTCTTCTATCTCATTGGATCCTGAAACAAGTTCAGGATGACAACCTTGCAGCCTTGGGGTCCCTAGGCCAAGAGGCAGGGCCAAGTCAAGCCAGGATAGCGGAGGTTTGAATGGTGAATTATTAAATTGTGAGCGTTCACGGTTTTTTTAATGGGCGCCTATCCCTTATATTTAAAAGCCTAGAAAGATTTAAGGATTTAAAAATTTTTCCTTTTTTAACTTTTTATACCCCTTGAAACCCGCATCCTGCCGTTAGTTTTTAAAAAACAAAATATTGAGTAATACGCTTGAAGCCCAGTATCTATTAGGGCTTACAGCATTTTCAAAAACCGTGAACGCTCACATTAAATTCTAGCTTAGGATTACGAACTTACTAATGCTGCACGAATTTCTGAAATAGCTTCGATGATTGGTTGGAGCTCTTCTGGATTTTCTCCTTTCATGTTTATATTCTCAAGTTGATGAATTGTCGATCCGTAAAAAGAATCAATTGCTTTAGTTCTCTCGTCCATCGCTTCTGGATCAATTCCTGTTTTGAGTATATAAAACACTTCTATAACTCTGGTAAGCGCTTTAAACTTAATTTCATGTTTTTTTTCTTCAAGAGCTTTTTGAGCAGAAAATAATAACTTAAGAACCTCGTCAAAAATAAATATCAACTGGTTATTGCTACTGCTAGTTACTGCAGCTGTAGCTTTATATTTTTCTAAAGGACTCATACATTACTACTCAAAATTTTTATGGATTAGCATCGTTAAGCTTCAGTTAAGCTTGAAAGAGCGGCTTCAATCATCGCCATTTGAATCGCACTCATCATATCCATTTGAGCTATTGCATGATATTCGCTTTCTAATTTAGCAGTGAGCTTCTTTAACTCTTCTTCGACTTTGGCAAATGCATCGCTTAATTTCTTCATCTCTTCTTGAATTAAATTGGCCTCTCCTATAGTCGTACCATTCATACCATCGTCACTAATCATTCTTCTTGCATCTTCTTGGATAAGATTTGCAAGGCCTGGTGTATAATTTATCGTGTTAAGCTCAACAGCATTCACTGCTGTTTTAGGATCAATTGAAAATTCTATCCCGTATAAAACTGAGTCTTCATCAAAAGAAACATTGTACCGACCTGTTCCTGGATTATGAACAATATTAGCATTTAGAATTATTCCATTCACTGTGGCTGTAAAAACTGTTACAGCTCCAGCCACGAAAGTTGTGGATGTCACAATATCTGTACCAACAACTGATGAATCTATTATTTGTCTATCGAATTCACCAGGCAAATACTGTAGACTTGCTAAGTTACCAACAGTCGGAGTTATTTTAGTATCAGTAATAAAGAACCTGCGAACCGCTGTAAAATCATCTTCAAATTTTTTGGTGAAGACGCTTTCGTCTTCAAAGTAAAGCACCTCGTACCCCACACCATCTTTAGTAGACTTTTGTAAGCCCATTCCAAGTTCGTAAATAGATGTGATGTCACCAACTCCACCAGCTTTTGTAGTTGTAAATCTTTCCCAAATTTCCATTGCCTCGGTCATTAATGAAGACCCACGAAGAGGCGAATCTGAGCTATCATATGAACTCATAGGCTCAGTAGGATCAGCAAATTGGTCATGAGTAACTGAGCGCGTAGCTTGTTGGTTTTTAGCAATGATATATGATAATTCATTTAAAGAGTTACCAAAATCAACAATCATCTTTTTCACGTTAGCATGATCTTCTTTGACTTTTACCGTACTGTAGTTCAAGCCACCGTAAACAAGATTCGCAGGAGCCCCGTTAGCTGCATTGACTCTACCAGATAGTTCAAATGACAAGCCTTCGACAACGTTTATAAACTTATTAGAAGCCTGCGTTCTTTGAATACCATTTATATGTATTATTGCATTAACACCAACCACGTTACTTTGCGAATGTAGATCACCTCCGCCAAGGACAAAACCGCCCACCCCATCGTCATAAGTAACTGCTATAGCTCCAGCTCCAGTGTCTTTTGCTCTAACTTCAATAAAGGCAGTATTATTATCTCCTTCTACAAGAAAAGCCTCGAATTCATCTCCAGCTGCAGAAAATACGTGATTAATTTTTCCAGTAATTTGCTCAACTGTATCTCCAGCAATAATATTTACAACTCGCGCTGTGCCATTGACAGTTAATGTTATATTACCAGTTTTATTTAGTGCAACGCCTTTCGCAAAGCCTACACCTGGCGCCGAAGCAAGTACAAGCTCTGAAGCTGTTGCCACTTGCTGTACGGCTATTTTCGTATCGCCCACATGAGCTTTGTCATCAACACGAATGTTTGATATATAGTCATCTGCACCGCCAAGATCTTGCGTGCTTGTGCTCGATGTTTTTCTATCAAAGCCAGCCTGAAGCGGATTAGTAAGCAAAGAAGCTTTTGCTTTTATTTCACTTAATACTTTCTGAAGTTGAGAAATTTCTCCGAGCTTTGTTTCTTTGATTTCGGTTTTATCTTGTGTCTCAACCTTTGATAATTCTAGCTGTTCAGTTGCTTTTTTTATAAACTGATCCTGAGGACCAAGCATACTTGATAGTCCTATACCTTTACCAATAGCGTCTGTTATACTCATAAAAATCTCGTCAAATTAGTGATTAATTTCAGTGTACTCTATGTCTTTCTAGTGCACAAATCAAATATATTAATTCTAGTTAAGCAAAAACAGTGCCAAACTATTTGTATAATTTATTTCCCTTCAGAACGCAGTACTAACTCTTCAGGAATGACTTTTCCACCAACTAAGTTCAATGACAATTTTCCGCCTTCTTCATCGACAGTTTCAACCGTAGCTATCATTAACTCACGATCCGTTTGTCCAGAAAAAATTGAATTATCTGGTCTCGAATATATTGGTGTAAATTCACGTCTATACTCTTTGCCCTCGATAGCCCTTGTACCATCACTCAATCTACCGTCCCACACAGGGAAAGTGATTGGAACTTTGCCATTGTCATAGTCTTCTTGATACTGCTCTTGCAAAACTAAGTTACCGGTAAGTAATTCAGCTTCAATGTGGCGATTTACTTCAACTCGTTCCTGTACACTTAGAGCATTATAATCTCCAGTATTGTAGTTCGGTTGCAAATACTGCCTTACTAATAGTTTGCTTGGATCACTCAAAAGATCAAACACTCTATACTCTCCCTTTATCGTTGCAACAAGCTCTTGCGTCGCAGGATCATAAATCGCCATTTGACCATAAGAAATGACTCCGTCTTCTTCTGGCTTCATCATTTTAAATGTTGCTGGATCGCTTCCCGGCGCATATTTGAAGAAATCATCTCTGTAAGTAACTCTAGCTCCAAGATAATCTTGCCTCTTCTGATTAAGCGGAGTTATATAATTCCCCACTATTGAGTCGATGTTATGTGGATTGTATATATCCTCTTCAATCGACATAAATGTACCAGCGCGGCTGTTAACCCCGGCAACTAATAGTTTTGTTTTGTATTCCAATTCAACATCAACTGGATTTGCTTCATCACTAATATCTTCAACATAGACTTTGACGTTATAGTGTCCATCTTCAAGCCCATGGTTTGGTAGCGTAAATTTACCTACACCTACAGCAATTTTATCCGAATTCTCTAGCGTTTTTATGTATTTATTGCTCTCATCGTAAATTTTAACAGTTATTTTGCCTGGATTTTCAACATGATTCTTAAAATAGACTTCTAAAGAACCATTTTTAACTTCTGCGCGAGAGAAATTCATTTCAACACGCTTACCTATCAAATCAGGTGTCAGCTGATTATCTTCTTTAGGTTTGACAAAGTCTTTTACGTCAGTAATCTGATCTCTTCTGATTAATTTACCGTCGATCATAACACCAACAGCAACTCCTTTTTCAAGCTTAATAGACTCTACAACACCAGACAGAACAGCTCCCGCCTTGACTGGGAATGTAACTTGAGTTCCATTTACATTTTTTCTTCCATCGGCCTTTAAATCGAGAGTATACTGACCAGGAAGCATCATTTGCCCTTTATCATTCTTGCCGTCCCATATAAACTGATGTTCGCCCACTTTGCCAGTTTGCCTTACTGTTTTAACAGCAATGCCATTCTTATCACGAACCGTAAATGTAAGATTCACAACCGCAGAAGGCGACGATTCCTCATGCGAAACTTTATAATTATATGTTATAGGCTCACCAAAGAAGGCTTTTGTATCATCCCTATAATCAACGACTTTATCTTTAAGCGACATTAGGTCTATGGCTGGATTTTTCTGAGCTTCAATAGCTGCCATTTGGGCACCAATAGAAGCTTTTGTTGCCATCATTTGAGCAATGGAATTTGCTGCATCTGCCATCTCTTTGGACTTATTATTGCTACCATCATTATCAGGAAACCCCATATTTTTTGCTGCAGCGAGCATTAGCTGCGTCGAAAAATCTATGGCCTTCTCTATATTCTCTTGAACCTTTAAAATATCACTTCCTTCTATCTGACTTCTGGTCTTACGATCAGCTTGCATTGCGTTATGAAACCTAGAAAACCCTTCAGATTTGATCGGAGATTTATCTAATGGGCTTGTAGGTGTGTTATTTACGCTTTTCATTGTTTCAAACCTTTATATTTATGCTATCTTCTGTTATGTAACCTAAGCTTTGACTGCCTTCCATAGAATCATTTGTCAGTTCTTCTTTTGCCACTAACGGAGCAAAATTATTCATCCAGTTATCTCTCTCTTGCTGAGAATCAAAATACGCTCCGGATGATCCTTTGCCTTGATGGTTCATTTCAAACTGAAGTGAAGTTTCTTCTTTTGTATTTGTTACTTCTTTTAGATTTTTTTCTAGATCAATTCTCGATTTCTCTAGAATTTCTAAAGTCTCTCTTTTCTCAGCTATGATTTTGATGCTTTCAATTTTTCTTACACCATTCTCGCCAAGCACTGAAAGTATCTCAACTTTAACAGATCCAAGGGCTTCGGGAAATAAATTAATTGTTATTTCCTTTTTTCCTACATTATTTGAAACGTTTAGAACTTCCCTCACAGCTAAAGATACTTGCATATCTGGCTTTGGCGCCTCATTTTTTGGTCCCAAATTTAGGGTATTTTCTCTAAAAGAAACTTGGAATAAATCTTCCCCATTAGCTTCTAACATACCACCAAAAGACTCAAGCATGCTATGTTTTTTTGAGCTAGACTCTCTCAAGTCTTGTTCTAAACCAGTAAAATTCTCTTTGATTTCTGGTTCAGCTTGTGCTACCGAACTAATTTTAGACTCTGAGTCTCTGTTCATTTTAGCAAGAACTGATTGGCCCTGTTTAGTTTCATCAGCCAAAAGCAAATTCGAACTTATAGTGATCAGCTTTGAAATATCTTCTTTTATAATCCTCGCTGAAGCCTGAAGTGACTGAGCGTTTTCAACGACAGCAGATTTTAACAATACTCCTAGATTTTGAGCAACCACTCTTTCATTTGATGCAACCTGATTTGACGTTGCTTCTTGTGCCGTATTAAGATTTTTATTCGACTTATCGAAATCATTACTAAACTCTCCAAGTAATTTAAATGATTTCATATTGTGAATTATAGACTGTTCTTGGTCAGACAATTCCGAACCAACTAAGCTATTTTGATTTGAGAAAACAGCTACAATCTTATCGTTTGTATTAACAGCTATATTCTCTTTATTGTTATCGCTACTATCTGCAGAAATATCTATAATTCTAATATTAGTTTCTGTTGAGAGTTCTGATACAACTAATTCAGGTTTTGCAGTCACCGTTGATTTTGTGACATTATTTATCACAGGAACAACAAACACTTGCCCAAATATGTTTTTATCACCTTCTACAGATACAATGAACTCGCCATTTTCTGCGCTTAAAGGAACTACATCAATTGGATCCATTTGATTTATAGGAGCCACTAGATTCATGGCTTCCAGATCTATATCACTCTCTTTTTCACTCCTTTTCTTCTGATCAACTATTTTAGGCTCCCTATCCTCGGACAGTTTTTGCTTATCTTGTGAATTCTTGCTAGTCTTCTGAGTATGATCAGTTCTTGTCGATGTAGAATAAATTAGTTTAGGTTTATCTTTTATAAAATCAGCAAATTCACCTGCACCATGATTTTTTGTAGAGAAAGAAGATTTTTTTCCTCTATCTGTTTCACCAGAACTTATTGTCATTTGTTCAAAAACAGCTGTAGCCATTATATTTCCTATGAATTCATTACATATTCACCCTTATAGGAGCATAAAACGTGCCAAATTCTATGAAAAATAATTTTTATTTTGTAACTATACAATTTTGCCTGCGTGAAGCGAGGCGTTTACATACTAGTTTAGCATGATTCAGTGAAGGGTAGGTGCCAGCCATAACCAGATAAAATATATGCTCATTCTTGCCGTCAACTTTTTTTGTGATAAGATTTGCGCCATTTAATACTTTACTATGACGCTTAGTTATTTCTTGCCAGAGCTTTTTTGCATCCCCTTCTGAAAAAGCCGTAGTTAACTGTATTTTATACCCCTCATCTTCAGCACTACCGATGTTCACTTCTGTAACTTTAAATCTATTATCTGAAGATTTTATTATATTTAATCCAGTTCCAGGGATATCTATTTTTTGTTTTTCTTCTTCAGAGTCTACAACCACCGATGATTTAATGATTTTCGGTACAACAAGCTCTTGCGTTATAGCTAAATTATTGTCTTCTGTTTCGTCATAATACTCAATATTCGCTAATATTTCATCTATTGAGTCAAGATATATTACTGGACTATCTTCAACCTTTCGACCCAGGTCAATTGGAGCTTCCGGCTCAGGTAAAATATTAATTTTTCTATTTTTTTCTACGAATTTTTGAAGTTTTTCGTATACTAAGCTCTCCGAATTAGGAATTATTATCCCTCCTGGGTCATCAGGTTTTTTCTTAATTTCACCTTCATCAGGCGACAGAGTTACAATTTCTCGTGAGTTTTGTATTTTAAAATAAAAGAATAGCCCGCCCAAACCAACAAGCAGAATAATCATTATTTTAAAAAATAAGATTTTTCGATTCATAGATTCATATTATATTCTGTCTTACATCATCTCGTCATGTGTACTAAAAACACTGTCATGCCGGACTTGATCCGGTATCTCACTTCCACACGCCGTAATCCTGAACTATTTAGTCATACTGAGCTTGACTGAAGCTTGTGCCTGCCTTCGGCCCAGGATCTCATTTCGCTGCCCCAGATCCCGAACCGCAGGCAGGCGTAGCCCCATCAAGTCCGGGATGACTTTTATACTGCCCGAGATGACTTTAAAGCACACGCCGTCATCCTGAACTCGTTGTGGGGCTGCGCCTGCCTCCGGCCCAGGGTAACTGATTTTTCCAGAAGCTTAGAGTTACATTTTGTCCATTGGCCTTACACCAATTACTCCAAAACCACCAGCTATAACTTTTCTTATACTCTCTGCAAGAGCCAATCTTGCTGCTGTCAACTCTATATCATCTTCGATATTAAACCTATAATCATTCTTCTCTTTGCCAAGGTTCCATATTGAATGAAATCTTGAAGCCACGTCTATTAGGTAATACGCAATTCTTTGCGGCTCGCATGCTTTCGCTGATGAAGCTAAAACCTTTGGCCAAGAAGCAAGTAATTTTATCAATTGTATTTCTTCTTCTGTTGATAACAAGGATAAATCGAATTCAGAGGCGGTAAATTTTTTATAAGCTTCAGGAATCGTTTCTATTGCCTTTGCAATAATAGATTTTGCCCGAACATGTGCATATTGAACATAAAATACTGGATTGTCTTTGGACTGCTCTTTAACTTTGCTAAAATCAAAATCTAAGGTCATGTCATTTCTTCTAGTAAGCATAATAAATCTGATAATATCTTTGCTTACTTCATTCGTCACATCACTCACGGTCATGAAATTACCGCTGCGCTTTGACATTTTAATAGGCTCTCCGTCTTTAACGAAATTCACAAGCTGACTTATTCTAACATCGCTTCTAATTTTACCATCACCAAGAGCATTTATCACCGCTTGAATTCTCTTGACATAGCCACTATGGTCAGCTCCCAAAATGTAAACTAATGTATCAAATCCCCTATCAATTTTGTCCTTAGCATAAGCGAAATCTGCTGCCAGATATGACCATGCTCCATCATTTTTTTGCACTGGCCTATCTTGATCATCGCCATACTCTGAAGATCTAAACAAAAGTTGTTCTTTTTCTTCCCAATTTTCATCAATTTTGCCCTTTGGTGGTGGCAGTACACCCTTGTATATCAGTCCTTTTCCTTCTAATATTTTCACTACATCATTTATTTTATTGCTATCATGCAGTGACTGCTCTGAGAAAAATACATCATGGTGCACTCCAAGGCCTCTTAAGTCCGACTTAATAAGCTCAAGCATTTCGTTTATTACTATGTCCTTAATTTTTTGCCGCATTTCTTGTATATTCATATCAAGTAGTGTCGAGCCAAATTCAGTAACTATTTTCTGCCCCACAGCCTTTAAATAATCACCAGGGTATAACCCCTCTGGTATAACCGCAACTTCACCACTCAAAACTTCTTTATAACGTAAAAATACGCTATCTAGCAAAATATCAATCTGGGTGCCAGCATCATTTATGTAATACTCTTTAGTAACATTATACCCGCATAGGCTCAAGACATTAGCAAGAGCGTCTCCATATACTGCCCCACGTGCGTGCCCAATGTGCATTGGCCCGGTTGGATTCGCTGAAACATACTCGACATTTACTCTTTCTCCTTTGCCTACATCAACTTTCCAAAAATCTTTATCATCATTTAAGATGCCTTTCATACATTCATGCCATTTCTCAGCTTTTATTGTAAAATTAATAAAACCTGGTCCAGCAACTTCGATATGAGCTATATAGGGAATTTCAGTTAAATGTTCTTTGAATTTTAAAGAAACTTCTCGAGGATTGCTGCCATCCTTTGCTGCAATAATCATTGCAAGATTAGTTGAAATATCCCCGTTTAGTGGATCCTTCGGAATTTCAAGATTAGCCTGATCCCATATACTCTCATCTTGACAAAGATGGTAACCTATATTTTTTAGGTCTGCCCATAGTTCTTTAAAAATATTCATAAGCCTGTACTAGCAAAATTTAAGTTGTAAAATGATTGATATTGCTTGATCGCAAAACGATCAGTCATGCCAGCTATATAGTCTGCAATAATTGACATTTTAGATTCTATCTTATTTTCATCAATCATTGATCTCCACCCAAATGGAAGTAGCTCAATATTTTCCACGTATAGCTTAAATAAGTCTCTAACTACATTCTGACTTTGAAGCGTTACCGATGCTACTCGATGGTGCTTATATACTTTTTTCATCAAAAAGTCTTTAATTAGTTTTACTTCACTAAATGTTGAGTCGGTAAATTCAATAAGCTGGTGACCAAGGTCTCGAACGTCTGATTCAGTCTTAATTTTATATTTTTCAATATTCGTACGAGTCTGAAAGAGCAAGCTCTCTATCAAGTGATGTGTAAGTTTTCTGCCAACTTCGTATATTAATCGGTCATCATTAATATCGGGATATGTATTCTTTACCTCACGAATATAACGATCAACAAACTCAATTTCTTGCAAATCTTTATACGTAATTATTTCAGCTCTAATACTATCTTCTAGGTCATGACAAATATATGCTATATCATCTGAAAGAGCAGCTACTTGCGACTCTGCCGACGAATGCTTAGATAGGTCAAGACTGTGTCTACTATCATACTCAAAGATATATGCATAGGATTCGCTCTCTTCTACTGGTCCATTATGTTTTACAATTCCCTCAAGCACTTCCCATGTAAGATTTAGGCCATCATAAGCCGCATATTTTTGTTCTAAATAAGTTAATATCTTGAACGAATGTGCATTATGAGAAAAGCCTCCAAAATTTTTCATGCAGGCATTTAAAGCATCTTCACCAGCATGACCAAAAGGTGTATGACCAAGATCGTGCGCAAGAGCAACACCTTCGGCCAAATCTTCGCACAAACCTAGCGCCTTTGACAAAGATCTTGCGATGGTAGAAACTTCCACAGAATGAGTCATACGATTACGATAATGATCTCCCTCATGATTCACGAAAACCTGAGTTTTATACTGTAATCGCTTAAAAGCATTTGCGTGAATTATCCTATCCCTATCCCTTTCAAATTCATTTCTATAGGGAGTTGGCTTCTCTGGGTGAATTCTTCCTCTTGAGTTTTCTGGCAAACAGGCAAAGCTTTCTAGCATATTAATCTCTTGAAAATTTTAGCTTTAATCAATATATTGTCATATGTAGATCTTTTCAAACCATTTTTGGATAACCTATATCAAACTCAGGTTAATAATATATTGTCTATGGAAATAACTATAACTGATAGCGCAGTGGTAAGAATTGCAGAACTTATCGCTAAAGATAATAATAAACAAATAGCCTTAAGGGTGTCAGTCGATGGAGGAGGATGCTCAGGCTTTATGTATAATTATCAACTAATTGATTCTGTTAACAGCGACGATTTTATACTAGAAAATAGTGGTGTAAAAGTGGCAATTGATCCAGTTTCTCAAGAGTTTCTTGAAGGATGCACAATAGAATTTGTGCACGAATTGGGCAGCAATTATTTTCAAATCACAAACCCAAAAGCTACCGCTAAATGCGGATGCGGCAATTCTTTTGCCGTTTAAACTACACAAAAATCTTTTTCGTTCTTGCAGTATAGTATATGTTATTGTACAATGTTACTGTACAATTAATTTAGATAAGTCATTATGGAAAAAATATCTTACTCTTATACTAGACAGCATCTTAGCGAGATCCTTAATCAAATTACTGATAATTCTGAAGTGTTCTGTATTGAACGCCAAAATGGTAAGCAAGTAGTCATGGTCGATAAAAGCAATTATGATAGCTTAATGGAAACAGCACACTTGTTAAAATCTCCTGCCAATGCCAAAGAATTGCTTAAAGGGCTAGATGAGGCTAATAAAAGCATAGGCGTCAAAATTGACCTTTAATATTCTTTGGACGCCGACTGCCAAATTACATTTAGATTATTGGAAAAAACATGATTCTAAGAAATTAGAAAAAGTAAAGCTACTCTGCCAAAGTATAGCCAAAACTCCAACAGAAGGTATTGGCAAACCAGAACGTTTGAAGTTTCTAGGAAATAATATTTGGTCTCGTAGAATTGATCAAGAACATAGACTCGTATATCAAATAAAGCCGAATAAGGAAATATTCATTATCCAATGTAAATTTCATTACTAATAACACAGCCTAGGTAATAAGAATCAACGGTTCCAAAAAATATCTTACACCCCTAAGTCAATCAGTACTTTCTTCTCAGAATTGATTTTTTCTTGAATATAATCTGTCAACTCTCGTGCATCAGCACTGTAAGTACTAATTTCTTCGGAACTTATGCATTCAATAACTTTCACTCTAACAGTCCCAGATCGTTTAAACCAAAAGCCCTTAGGCCAAACTAGGCCAGCATTATGAACAATTAATACAATCGGCACTCTTGTATTTAAAGCTAGTTTAGCAGCGCTCGGCTTAAATTTTACGCTACGATCAATTTTAACTGTTCCTCCTTCTGGAAACATAATAAGCGATAATCCAGCTTCAATTTTTTTACTACCTTCCTCTAGAATCTGTATAACAGAGCGGTTATTACTGCGATCAACAGCTATTGGTAATACACTTCTTAACCCGAAACCAAATACTGGGATATCAAATAACTCTCTTTTTATCACCCAAGAATGCTGCGGAATCAGCAACTGCATGAAGAAATTTTCCCAAAAAGATTGGTGATTAGACAAAACTATGTACGGCTTTCCATCAACAGGAAGATTTTCCCTACCAGTTACCGTAAATTTTATTCCACATACCAACCAAAGTAGATAAATAAATATATATGAGAAAAGCTCTGCTACTCTGTAGCGAAAACTGTAGGAAACATATGATAATTGCATTGGTACCCAAAATAGGATAAAAAACAATACCATTGTTACACTAATTATTGTATAAAAAACGAGTGCTCTAAGTCGCCACAACATATATATGTTAGAAAGTTTGATTGGCTGACTATATAGTATTTTTAAAATTGGTAAAACTATAAATTTCTTCATCAACAGATAATTGTTTTTTGTGGTATTTTCGAGGAGATATTATGACAAAAATTGCCGCTTCAGGAGTTCAATCCACTGGAAAACTTCATATTGGTAACTACCTTGGCACAATTAAAAATTGGGTGCATATGCAAAAAGATTTTGAATGCTATTTTTTTCTTGCTGATTTACATTCAATTACAGTAGACCAAGACCCCTCCGAGTTAAGGCAAAATGTTCTAAATTCTACGGCTACTTACCTTGCTTGCGGCCTAGATCCAAACAAGTCTGCATTATTCTTACAATCTGCTGTTAAAGAACATTGCCAGCTTGCATGGATTTTAAACTGCGTAACACCGATTGGATGGCTCAAACGGATGACTCAATTTAAAGATAAGGCAGGTAGCAAGCAAGATAACGCCAACACTGGATTATTCACTTACCCGGTTCTCATGGCTGCTGACATCCTACTATATAACGCCGATGTTGTGCCCGTTGGCGATGATCAAAAGCAGCATCTAGAACTTACTCGAGACATTGCTGGAGCGATTAATCGTAAATTTCAAAAGGAAATACTTAAGGTTCCATCTGCCCTCATTCAAGGCGCGGCAACAAGAGTTATGAGCCTGAGAGATGGTACTAAAAAAATGAGCAAATCAGATTCAAGTGACGCTTCAAGAATAAACATGACTGACAGCGCTGAAACTATTTTGGCAAAAGTTAGAAAATCAAAAACTGATAGTATTGAAGAAATAACTTACGATCAAGTGCATAGACCGGAAGTAGCAAATTTAATTAATATATTTATCGCTTTGTCTGACTCGAATGTTGAAACGATATTAACTAGCTATCAACATAAAGGTTTTGCTGATTTTAAATCAGATTTGGCTGAGCTTATAATTGAGCATTTAAAACCAATAAATACTGAATATTCCAGGATAATTAAGGATAAAGATTACATATATAATTCGCTAAAAACTGGATCAGAAAAAGCTCAAAAAGTAGCCTCCAAGACTTGCGCAACTATACTTAAGAATTTTGGATTATTGTAACCTCTTTTATTTTCTCTTGCAAATACAAATTAAACCATAGATTATTTTTGTTGTTCGCAAAATTTTCTAATGATTATTGTCCGGATTTAAAGAATAAGAATCACAGAAGGTTACTCTAAACTTTACCTCTTGTCCTGAATTTGTTTTAGAAGCTCGTACGTCAAAATCTCAAAACAAGCTGGAATGACCTCTGATACCATTTCCCATTGACGCGTGGTGAGTTTTGATTTATCCTATGAAAGTCTTTAAGAACCAATATTTTTACCTATAATTTAACGTTAACTAGTTAATATTAAATTAATAGATACGTAGATATTTCTTTGTAGGTAATCTAAAATGAGAGGTCTATTATACCCATGATTTAGAATAATAATGTCAATACACAGCAGGTAGCCAATCAAAATCTTCTAACGCTTGGTATACAAAGACCAAAAGAACAATTCCAAAAATCGCCATCAATATACTAAGTAGCACTTCTCTAAATTTTTTAAATCTCCAGGCTAATATAGCTAATATCACCGCTGTACCCAAGCTGTAGTATCCTCCACTTGCAATAATTTCAAAAATTATATTATCAACGAAGTAGGAAATAACTGGTCTATTTCTGTCATCTGCAAAACAATTACCCATTGGCAACAAAGCCATGCAAAGAAACACACATAGTTTTTTAAATAATAAACTTCTTATACTACTCATAAATAAATTTATATACCTTCTCTTTCTACCATTTTTTTCTTAATTTCAGCTATAGCTTTCGCTGGATTCAAGCCCTTAGGGCAGGTTTTTGTACAGTTCATAATAGTGTGGCATCTATAGAGCTTAAATGGATCTTCAAGTTGATGCAACCTATCTCCATCAGCTTCATCCCTTGAATCAACAAGCCACCTATAAGCTTGTAGAAGTATTGCGGGACCTAAGTATTTGTCACCATTCCACCAATAACTAGGACAAGAAGTAGAGCAACATGCGCACAATATACATTCATAAAGACCATCAAGTTTTTCACGATCTTCCTCAGATTGCAACCGTTCTTTATCTTTTGAAACAGGCGTGTCTGACTTAAGCCACGGTTCAATTGAAGCATACTGAGCATAAAAATGAGTCATGTCTGGTACAAGATCTTTTATAACCTTCATATGTGGAAGCGGATAAATCTTAATATCACCAACAATCTCCTCTATAGGCTTTGTACAAGCTAATGTGTTAGTTCCATCGATATTCATAGCACAGCTGCCACAAATTCCTTCGCGACATGAGCGCCTAAATGTTAATGTGGAGTCTAGTTCATTCTTAATCTTGATTAGGGCATCAAGGACCATAGGGCCACATTTTTCCAGATCAATTTCATAAGTATCCACCCTTGGATTTTCGCCAAAATCAGGATCGTAGCGGTAAATTACCAGTTTTTTAGGAGACTCTCCAGACTCCAGACTAACATGAACTTTACCTTCAAGCACTCTTGAATTTGGAGGTAATCTTAAATCAGCCATAGTATCCTCTTAAATATTAGCCCAGAAAACCGTCCTGAACTTGTTTGAAGCTTGCGCCTGCCTTTGGCCTAGGATCTTCTTCTGTTTCATGAGATCCTGAATCAAGTTCAGGATGACTTTCTCAACGCTCCCAATAGGTCGTCGCCATGACGTTTTTTGCACCTACACATCAATATACTCTTTTAACAGGCTGCACAGTTTCAACTTCATCCGAATTAGTCTCAAGTGTCACTGGCTTATAATCTATTTTTACCTGACCAAGCTCATCAAGCCACAACAGTGTATGCTTCATCCAGTGCTTATCATCCCTTTGGGGATAATCTTCTCTTGCGTGCGCACCACGACTTTCCCTGCGGTTAGCAGCAGCATACATAGTCAGAACCGCTTGATCTAATAGATTTGATAATTCTAATGCTTCGACAAGATCGCTATTCCAAATCATTGAACGATCATTAATATTAATATCATGATATTCTCTGCGAATAGAGTCAATAAGCTTCTTCCCCTCTTCTAAAGTTTCCTCTGTTCTAAATACCGCAGCATGATTTTGCATTACTTTTTGCATTTTAAGCCTTAGATCAGCAACTGAAATTTTACCTTTAGCAGCCCTTATATTGTCAAATCTATCGAGAAGTGGAGTTAAAGTATCACTTTTAAGCTTAGAATGCTGAGCTTCTTTATTAACAACAACTGCAGCTCTATAAGCAGCAGCTCTACCAAATACTACCAGATCAAGAAGCGAATTAGAACCAAGACGGTTTGCTCCGTGGACTGAAACACAGCCCGCTTCTCCAATTGCCATAAGACCGGGCACAACTTCCTGTTTACCATTTTTTAACGTAATAACCTCCGTATGATAATTTGTTGGAATTCCACCCATGTTATAATGCACTGTCGGGATTACCGGTATTGGCTCTTTAGTTACATCAACACCAGAAAAAATTTTTGCTGTCTCAGAGATACCGGGCAACCTTTTTTCGAGAACTTCTGGTGGCAAATGATTTAGATGTAAATATACATGATCCTTATGCGGACCAACGCCTCTGCCTTCTCTTATTTCCATAGTCATTGAGCGAGAAACAACGTCTCTTGAAGCAAGATCTTTTGCTGACGGTGCATATCTTTCCATGAACCGCTCGCCCTCTGAATTAACCAAATAGCCACCTTCACCTCTGGCGCCTTCTGTTATTAAGCAGCCAGCTCCATAAATTCCTGTTGGATGGAACTGAACAAATTCCATATCTTGCATAGGTATGCCTGCACGTATGCACATACCACCCCCATCACCAGTACAAGTATGAGCCGATGTAGCAGAAAAATAAGCCCTCCCATAACCACCTGTTGCAAGCACCACCATATGCCCTCTGAACACATGTAGCGATCCATCATCAAGATTCCAAGTCATCACTCCCTTGCACTCACCATCTTCCATAATCAGATCGGTAGCGAAATACTCAATAAAAAATTGAGCCTGATGTTTTAAAGCTTGCTGATAAAGAGTGTGTAATATTGCATGCCCAGTTCTGTCTGCTGCCGCACATGTTCTTTGTGCAGGTTTTCCCTTTCCATATTCCGTAGTCATGCCTCCAAAAGGACGCTGATAAATTTTTCCTTCTTTAGTTCTAGAAAATGGCACACCATAATGCTCTAATTCAATAACACTTTGGGCCGCATGCTTACACATATAAGCAATGGCATCCTGATCTCCTAACCAGTCTGAGCCCTTAACTGTATCATACATATGCCAACGCCAATCGTCTTGCCCCATATTACCAAGCGCTGCGCTAATGCCTCCTTGGGCTGCTACTGTATGACTTCTAGTTGGAAATACCTTAGTAATGCATGCGGTACTAAGACCTGCCTCTGCCATACCAAATGTAGCTCGTAAGCCTGCTCCACCAGCTCCCACTACTACTACATCAAATTCATGGTTAATTACATTATACGAGTCAGCCATATTCAAATTCCGTTATAAATTCATTACATGCAGAACAGCTATAATAAAGCTGATAATTGTTACTATAGAAAAAATTTGTACTAGCAAAACTAACGTTAGTCGAATAGCCCTACAGTGAACATAATCTTCAATTATAACTCGTATTCCAAGTGCTGCATGATAAAACCCAGCTACAGTAAATAACGTAAGCATAACTATGTTGTACGGTTTTTTCACAACATCAATTATTCCGCTTACTTCTGACCCGCTTAAATTCCAAGAAAAACAAACCAACCAAAACGTTGCCATCGTAAGTATTACAGCAGTAACCCTCTGATGCCACCAATGCACCGATCCAGACCCAGCTGACCCTAGATTTTTTGCTATAGCTAGATCTGATCTATATTTGTTTTTCATAAGTCATAACCTCACATAAATAGCCAATATATACCAGTTAAGCATACCGATGCTATTACAGCAAGCCAACCAGTCACATTAATTGACTTAATCGAAAAACCATAGCCAGCATCCCATATAAGATGTCGGATTCCTGTGCAAAAATGATAAAAATAACCATAACTTGCCAGAAATAATATAAATTTTACTAATGTACTGTCTAAACAATCTAGATAACACGGCTCGAATTTACTAAATACCCAAAATATAAACCACCAACAAAATGCACTCAAGCCAAAAAATAAACCTACACCACTCAAACGATGACCAATAGACAACACAGAGCTTATTTGAGGTTTATATATACTTAAATGCGGCGAAAGGGGCCTTGAATTTTTTATTACAATCGGATCTTTAGACATAAAAACTTCTTTCTCTCTTCAATCAACTAATATTATGTAACTAAGTTAGATACAATTCTTAGTTTTTACAAGGATTTCAAGCTTATTTAGATTAAAAATAACTACTCTTTATGTAGTTTTCGACTCATTAGACAATAAATTGTATAAAAAGAAGATACATTATTATGCTCCGGTTAATCTATCAGCAGGAATGGAGATAGGCTTTGACAGTACTGGAGCAAATGTTTATGGAACCAGCAGTTGGCACCAGAGAAAACATGGTAAAGATAATTTATAGTATTTCCGTAAAACGTAGGACCGCTTTAGCCGTTGAGCAAAGTTCACCTTCGAGAACCTTTTTTTAAGGTGGATCCAGTTTAACAACACCACGATGCCGCTAGTGACCAGCTCCAAGAGAATTTTCATAGTCCAGAGGATTTTTTATCTACTCTAACCTACCAAGCAGCCCTAATTGTGAATTCTAGTACAAAACTTACTAAACATCAACCATATAGTAAATCTTTAATTGGCTACGTATGCCTTACGGCCTAGCATCTCCTTTCGCACACCGTCATCCTGAACTCGTTTGAAGCTTGCGCCTGCCTTTGGCCTAGGATCCCAGGAGGTAGACACCGTCATCAAGAAAAAAAAACTCCTGCAACAATTAAGAGCTGCAGGAGTCGAAGAAAATCGTTATCGGTGTAGCTAAAAGAACGAATTCTTTTAGCTACATTTTGGAATTAGAAGTTCACACGAAGCTTCAGAGTTCCTTGATGTCCAAGACGCTTAGTAGCAATCTCAGCATCATAACCAGCACCATATTCCATCATGCCATACTCAGCATTTACGCCAAGGCCAAGATTGAATGTAGTTTTAACAGGTTTGTTTGACTTAGCAGTTAAGCCAGTCGTACCAGCAAGACCTAGAGTTTGTTTTGGATTTTTACCAATTAAGTCATGGTTAACAAATCCATGGATTTCAGGAGTGACAGTCATACCATTCACATCGAATGTACCACCAGCAATTCTTGCCCCAGCAACAATTTCAAGTTTGTTAGATGCTTTAGTATTAACATCTAAGTTCTGACCTGTTGTTGATCCAGCTTCTTTATATCCACCATCGTTAAGTCTGCTATATCTAAGACCAGCCATTGGTGTAAATGTTACTTGCTCTGTTAAAAAATTATAACCGAACATTGCTTCACCATTGAATGACATAGAAGTGTACTTACCGCTAACAGCATCATACGTTATAAGTCCTGAAACTCTTTTTTCAGTATTTTTTATCTCGTTTGAACCAAATGTAGCAACTCCATGAGCAAACCAGTTATCAGTAATTTGTTGCATTCCATATAGAGAGAACATCAATGAACTAATCTTAGTTTTATCACCAGCTTTGAAGTTTTTGTGCTTCATTTCATTATTAGCGACAGTCAACGCACCACCGATGATCATATCGTCATTAGCTCTGGTATCAAAACCAAAGCTTGAGCCATATGTATCACTCTTATAACCAGCATTACCTTTCCTTTCTTTCTGCGTAGTTTTGCCAAAGAATGGACTTACCCATGCACCAAATCTTGCGTGATCATCACCAGCAGAAATACCGCTTGTAGCACCACCGACAGAGGCAACAGTTCTATTTTGCACTGGTGTACCTTGGCTTCCAGCTAGGTTGGTCATACGTTGTGATAGACCCATGCTAACTGCACCAGCTGTATGTTCTACAGCATCAGTAATTGTCGTAACTGGAGGCAAGCGATCTAGCGTTTCGTCAACTTTAGCTTTCACCAAGTTTCCTCCAACTGTCAACGAACTTATTAGGTCCATAATTTTTGCACCATCAGTACCCTGAGTAGCCGCAGCTAAAACCTTAATATTAGCCTTATCTGCTGCATCTAGACTGGACCCGAGTAGATCCAAGAGAACTTGCTCAGCATTATCTTGTTGTACAAGAGCTAATCCACCAGTAGCATCTATAGCTGGTGTCCACTTAGTAAACACGTTAGCCCAATCGTCCATTGCAACTTTGGTTATATCCAAAGATTTTGCACCCACAACATTTGTGCCACTATTGTTTGCAATCAAAGTAAACTGACGAGTTTTGCCACCGGTCGGTCTTGAACCTTTCGCATCATTAGGCTTGACAACAAGCGTTGTCCCAGCATTAAACTCTAGAGTACCTTTACTTTCAATTTGACCACCAGTTACAGTATCACCGTTAACTACAGTCTCAAACTCGATCCTGTTATCACCGTTGAAAGTTAGAGTATTTCCATTAGCAACTGTTAATTTCTTATCACCAAGAATGAATGGCGTGTTGCTTGTTGTAGTAGGACCAGTAAGAGTAATATTCTTATCAAGTTTTATTCCACTTTTTCTCAAGACAATAGCACCTGCAAAGATATTATCAGTGTTTAGGGTTGCAGTAAAGTTTGCATCATCAGCAAACGTTACTGATTCTACTTTATTCGTACCAGTTCCAATGTCTTTGAGCAATGTTCCACCGCCTGCAAATTCAACCAAACCTTTGGTAGTATTTAATGTCGATTTGATAGCCGAATCCATTATTGTTCCATTTGATAGAACAACTTTTGAAGCATCACCTGCAAGGCTAAAGTCACCTGATACTACTTTTCCACCCAAACGAGCAGTTTTGCCTGCATCAACAACTACTTGCTCAGCAAATAGACCATTAGCAATTCCATTATTCGTAGTGAACTGGACTTTGGCTAAGCTTTTACCAACCGCACCGACAGAATTAACCGTAGCATCATTTGTCGAGCTGAGAGTCAATTGACCTTTGGTATTTGTTCCTGTAGTAAAGTTTGCACCAGTTGCAACTGTTGCGCCGTTTATCGTAACATCATTGCCATTATCCAATTGGAAGTTAATTTGCTTGCCGTTTTCAGCTAACTTAACAACATTGAAGTTGGTAAGTGCATTTTTAAGAACTACAGTATGTACAAGACCATTATCACTATTGTTTACGAAGTTGTTACCACCAACATCTGTAGCAGCATTCGCAAATGTTACAGTCGATGCATTCTTACCAGAGAATGTAAATTCGTTACCAGCAGTATGTGCTACTTGTCCTGCAAAATCAACATTACCACCCGCAAACTCGATTGCTTTTAGTGAGTTACCACCTTGACCAACAGCACCTGTAACAGTCATAGCCGCAGCATTAGTAAATTTAACGGTACCGTTACTAGCTCCTGCGCCTTGCAAAAGAGCAGATGTGAAATTGTTTGCGATTTCCAAAGTACCAGTATTAGCGACAGTAACATTGCCATTAACATTTGTTATTTCAAGCAATTTCACAGTCTTATTAGCACCATTAACATTAATGGCACTAATGATATTTCCATTAGCAGCTGCTGCAAATGTAGAGTCACCTAAAAACGTAACTGTTCCATTATTGACGTTTGTTGCACTAATCTTAGTTGCATAAATGCTAATACCATCACCAACTGTTAAAGTTTTTCCATTTTCAAACAGAATCCCAGCCAATTTTGCTTCATTAGTACCAAAAGTCACCGCCGCATTGTTAGCTGCAGATTCAAAAGTAGTATTTTCAGTTATTTTGAGAGTACCTTTGTTATTAATCGCTGTAATGCCACCAACTTTATAGGTTGCCCCGGCATTTGCAAATTCCAATGTACCACCATTAACTCCAACATTAATAGCTGTTATGTGCGAATCAGCTACGGTGAATTTTGCAATGTTACCTGAATCAAGTGTGAACAACTTTAATGCATTTACACCAGCTCTATCACCAATTTGACCAGCGAACGTTACCGTGTTAGCACCAACTCCATTACCAATTGAAACTGTACCTCTACTACCGACTGTCACAATTTTACCAATGGTATGAGCTGCACCACCAGTAATCAATAATGTACCACCATTTGCTGGATCAACGAAGTTTGTTATACTAGCGATATTACCAGCATTGTTTAAGTCTAGTGTACCAGCACCAATATTAGTATTTGTTGCTGTGATTGTACCACCAAAGCCTACTACTGAATTAGCATCACCAGTTAGGTTAAGCTCGGATAGCGCATTAGCAGTACCTGTGGTTCCACTAACTTTACCACTACCAGTGAATTTCACTTTAGTATTGTTAGCAGCTCCAGAAGCATTGTTTATGTTAGCAGTTAGTTCTGCACCATTAGCAAATTCAAATTCAGAAGCACCATTAGTTAAAGTAAACACAACAGCTTTATGTGCCCCTGCACCTACTTTTACAATACCAGCACCATTTGCTTCAAACATAGCAAGGCCATTACCACCTGCATCACCGATTTTGCCATCAAATTCACCAGCTCCAAGGAACCTAATTACACCATTACCATTACCATTTGCAACAGCATCACCATGTAATATACCAGTAGCAGCAACTTTAATTATTGCAGCATTGTCTTTTAGCAAAAATTGTCTTGCATAATGGTGAGTATTTCCACCAGCTGAAAGATGTAACGCACCAGCACCAGTAACTTCAACTGTATCTAATCTATTAGCAGCAGTACCAATAGCTCCTGTTACTTCACCAGCAGCCTTAGCCACTAATTTACCGCCATTTACACCTGTAGCGCCACCAACGGTGCTTGTTACAGCACCAGTAATCGTTTTACCAGCATCAAGAGTTACTTGACCATTAGAAGTGAATACAGTTGCACCATTAAAGTCATGTCTAAGATCCGCCACACCGTTAGCATGAGCTATAATAAGATTAGTTGCAACTACAGCAGCATCCATACGCACCGCACCATTATTGATAGTAATACTATTGAGAGCATTACCACCAGCACCAACTCCAGCCTTTGTTCTACCTACACCGTTAAATATTAAATCTCCTCCAGTAGCAGCATTACCTAAAGTAGTAATTGCGCCTGTAAAGGTAGCATTATTAACAGCAGTAAGTCTAGCATTATTAGCTCCAAAAGCCGTAACACCAGTTACACTATTTGTAGTGAGTTTACCTCTTGTTAAGGTTAAAGCACCACCTATAGTACCTACAATGTTTTCTCCAACATTTGTTGTATCAATTGTAACGTCGTTTGCTACATTCGAACCAGCGGCACCATTAAATAATCCAGCATTAGCTATGATAAGATCATTACCCACAGTACCAGTAGAGTTTACAACACCACCATTAGAGATGTTAACGTCGTTAGCAACATTTCGAACGTTTGCAGTACCGTTAGTCACGATAAGATCACCAGCACCACCAGCACCACCTGTATCTCTCATAGTTAGCGTACCACCATTAACAGTTACAGCCTTAGTAGTAGCATCTTGAATAGTGATCGATCCACCAGCAGCTACATTTAATGCTATATCTACAAGATCTTGCCCCCCGCCCCAAATAACCGCGTGGTTAACCGTGAAAGTTTGACCTGTATTAACACCAACATCAATACCAAACACACCACCGCCGCCAGCACCAAAAGTTACAGCAGCACCAGTTTGAAGGTTATGAGCACCGTTAACTTGAACATTGTCGCCATTAACAAATGCATTGTTCAAATTAGTATTCGCTCCACCGACTGTCGCTGGGTTACCAGTGGTTTGCCTTGTTGCTGCACCCATTGCATTGCTTGCACCAGCGATAACTGCAAGAGCAGAAGCGGTCGTTAGAAATTTTTTAAATTTAGATTTTTTATCTATAACTTTATCCATAAGTTTTATACCTATATATTTATGGTTAACAATAATTCTTCGGGACGGTAGACACTGTTACATGAGATCCTAGACAAACAACCGTCATGCTGAACTTGATTGAAGCTTGCGCCTGCCTTCGGCCTAACATCTCTAATTACCTGCCCAGGATGACTAATACAGCGTCATCCAGGATCTCCTTCCCGAAACATTTCGCTTTGATAATTTTTAACCTCACATGTTCATAAAGAAAAGGCCTTGAACACTTAAGGCCACCCACAATATGGGTAACAAAATAATCAATTACGAAGCGATTATATACACGAGCAGCGGCTATGAGCAAGGATTATATTGAGTGCCCGACTCGTTTTTTATAACCCGTGCAATTATATCACACCGGTTAATGTTTGGTGTAGATTACAGGATGACTAGTCCTTCCGTCAGAACTCTTACACGTGAATAAATAAAAGGGATACGAGATAAAACTTTATTGTAAGATCGATAAGAAAACGACGATATATGTACAAAAATATTATGGAATTGCTGAGAATGTTTTTGCATAAAACAGCCTCTCGATATTATTCCAGCTCTCTTTTTTGTCATTCCCGCACCAGGCGGGAATCCAGTCTTTTAGCCGTTTTGCTATGGATTCCCGCCTGACGCGGGAATGACAATAAGGGATAGGAAAACCTCTGCAAGGCATTTCCGGCGGAGAGACTGACTAGCAGTACCAGCTCCCAAAAGTCACACGTTGAGGGCCACATGAAGCAATATGGAATTAATCGCTTAATTCAACTTAAACGACTATAATAATATCGCAGTGCCCATATTAGAGCTCGAAAAAATTTAAATGGATTACAATTTGCTGCCTTAACCCCCTCTTTCAAGAAGAACCAACTCTCTTTAAACCTAGCTTTAAGTATAGTTTTGCAAAAACCCACGCAACAAAAATCATATATAGAACTATTTAATAAAGACGCATACTCAGGATACTTGGCTTGCAGAATCTTGATAGCATAAATATGATCAGTGCGATATATTGAATTTGTTGCAGTAATGTTTGAGTCATGCTTTTGATATACATACAAAACTTCTGGAATATAATTTATCCTTCCTCTATTACCAGCCAATATCATAACTTCTTTATAAAAAGCTAGATCGGCGCCATATCTTATTTTAGCAAAACTATTTTCCTTTGGCCTAAACTCACTTCTAAACATCACTGTTGGTGAGTAATATATAGCATCAGACAAAGCCACCCCTATCCCACCAGAAAGTGGCGGTCTTTTACTACTGAGACGATACAGCTCTTTCTGTGAGTTAACATCAAAAACAGATGCGTCTGTATAGCAAATTATACTATTTGGGTCATTTTCCATCTGTGCAACCTGCTTGGCAATTATTGATGGCAAAAACTTATCATCTCCTGCGAGTGCAGCTATGTACTTACCCCGGCAAGCCCAGATGCATTTAAACCAATTATCTACAGGACCGGTATTTTCTCTATTAGTTAACACTCTAATTTTATCAGGATAATCCCTTACATATAAAGCAAGAATTTCAATAGTATTATCCGTTGACGCATCATCTGATATTACAATTTCAAGATTTGAGTAATCTTGTGCCAAAGCACTCTCTATGGCTGCGGCGATGAATTTACTGCTATTGTAAGTGATAATGGCTATGGATACTAAGGGAGCTTGAATATTAGTCATGTGCTTTAGTAATATAAGTGTCCGAAGTTAACATTATCATTTCCGTGTTTCTTTCAGGTATTTGTTCCTCTTTTTGTCATTTCCGCGCAGGCGGAAATCTAGATCACCCAGTGGTTTCTACACCAATGCAAGTATGCCGTTGCGCTTACAGACCGTGATGTAAACTTAATACGGATTCATAGCGCGCTCCCCAATACTTACTGGATTTCCGCCTGCGCGGAAATGACAATGTTAACTTTGGACAGTTATGCTTTTGCAATTCTGTCAATTACAGCCATGTACTCACCTTGTCGTTCTAGAAAAGTATTTTTTGTGTAAGTCATAAGATAGTCTAAATCCGTTTCGCCAAAAATAGTTGCACCAAATCTTAGATAGAAATTCACCGCTCTTTTATTTTCCTTTCTCACGTCAAAATTAGTTTTATTCAATCCTAGTCCAAAAAACACAAATCTATACAACAAAAACACCGATTCGAAACTTGCGTACTTCCTAGCTTCAGGTATAACAATCCAGCTTCCCCAGCAAAAAACATCCTCCTGAATATCGTAAATTCTTATCGTTCCAATAGATTTTTGTTTCTTGTTTTGTATAATAAAGTAAAGATCTCTGGAATATAACCTATAATTTTTTATCCATTCTCTTTGCTTATCTAAGTCGCTGTCAACCTGCGACAGATATTGATTTAATTCTGGATCAAGACGCAAGAGTAAAATAAATTCAGCATCTTCAATTTCTACAGGCCGGAGGTCAATATTTGTTCCCAGTATCATAGCTTTACCTAATTTTGTATTAACCCCATAATCCGTGATATAGCTCTGTCGACACCAGTCTTATATATAACTCTTTTTATTTTTCTTAACAATCTATTATAGAGCGCTGCTTGTATGCTTTGCCCACAATTAACATTCGATATAAAGCAGAACATAGTTCCAACAGTAATATTTATGTTGTGATTTTGCATAAAATAATTATAACATCTAAGACCTAACTCTTCTTTCTTATTAGTAAGATATATTGAATCTATAATTTCGTTGAATGGGGTAGTTTTGACACTAACACTATTTTTTTGTTCTTTATAATATCCAAGAGTATATTTTTGAGAATCAAACAGCCATAAGAAATCATTTGAGTGCATAATATCATCCGTTAGAAAAACTAATACTGAAGGTATTCTAAGACTAGCCGCTTCAAGCACTGAAATTCCCATTCCAAATAATATATCAACATTTTCTTGTAGATATTTATTTAGTTGTTCATTTATTAATGTAGATGCAAAGATGATATTAATTTGATCGGAATATTTTTTGACATCAATCGAAGCTTTGTTATCTCCATCGCCAATAATATGAATGTTTCGCTTTTTATTAGTTTCTAAATTATATAGATTATCTAGTACATTTATTAAGCTAAAAATTTTGTCACTATCTAAACGACCAAGCCATCCAACATTTATATCCTTATGATTAACAAGGCTTATATCGCTATAAGCGATTTCTTTCTCAGTAGTAAAAACTGGCACATACACTTCTTTAAAATTAATTGAAGAATCATTTCTAGCAGCGTTCCAACAAGCCCAATCCATAAAACAAACGGAATGTGCTTTGTATAACTTAAGTAGAAAATTATTCAATGTTTTTCCCCTTAATCCAGAACGATAGCTAAGCCATTTAATACTTTTTGGGTGAGCGCACCAAAATATAAATTTTGATTTTGGATTTTTTAACTTTGGAATTTCAGAGCTCATAGTGATCGGAGCTATTAAGTAGAAAGGTTTGCCCAAATCTATTATTGTATTTTCTTTGCAATATTTTAAAAATTTAACATTTGTTTCAGCTAGTTGGCTTTTTGCAAAACCATCCTCATAGTCAACGTAGTAGACCTCGAGATGCATTTTGTCAGCCAAAAAAGATGCTAATCTAATGAATAAAAATTCATAGCCACCAACTATTCTACTCGGCAGGTAAAAAACAAAACATTCATATAACTCACTGCTATCTGGCAAAAATGCGCTTTGATATTTTAGGTACTGGGCTAGAATTTCATAAAAATCTGACAAATCTTTAATAGATATTGTCTTATTCTCTTTTTGATTTGACATATCTTTTATTATTTCAAGATTTTTTTTACAGTACGTCAAACACTTTGTGATAAAAAAATCTGGATTAAGATTGCCAAAATATGAGAACATAGTTAAAAAGAATGCCGCATTCGTAGCATTTTGTTGAAATTTGCTATAACTTGTCCAAATGCCATCCCCTGTGACCCTATATACACTCTCAATATTATTTGTACAATGCGCTCTACCTTCTTTTAAATGAACAATATTTCTAAAAGAATCACCCTCAAAACAGCTTTCCCTTTTTGTCTTAATCTGTTGATACAGAAGCTTTGGTACTCCATATTTAAAAATTACATTTCTAAATATCACACCTGAAGTATGGCCCCATATTAGATTTTGCAAACGCCCAAAGCTACAATTCCTATTCTTTAAAATAGTAAAATATGGTGTTCTTATTTTACCCTCCTCTACATAAGTATTGCTAATATACATAGTGAAGTCGCTATTCATATCCAAAAAATCAATAGCATTCTGAAGTTTGTTTTTACCTATCCAATAGTCATCAGGATCAAGCACACAAAAATATTCAGCTTTCAATTGTTCATAACCTGTTAACGTAGTAGACAAGCATCCTTCATTTTTCTTGTTAGCTATAATTCTTATTAACTCAGGGTAGTTAGTTTGATATTTTCGCGCAATTTTTAAACTTTCATCTGTTGATTTATCATCAATGATAATTAATTCAAAATTAAAATTCGTTTCTTGCATCAAAACAGAATCTATCGCCTGCGCAATATATGCTGCCTTATTATAGGATGGCATGAGCACTGTAATTTTAGGCACATTCGTCATAACTCGCTTTCCGCCTCTAGGTATCTAATCAGTAGGCTTGTATCAATATAAAAATCGGTCTGATGCCTATGTGGTATAGGCAGAGCTATTTTGTATTTGCCAATAAGGTACTCTAAACTCATACCCAAAGATTGAGCAAGAGCACCGAATAAATGAAGGTTAGTTTGACTAATATCACTCATCATCATCAACAATTTGCAATCTTTTGGCGCAAAAATAAAATTAGTCATTCCCGCCCCGCTTTGGCCTATTATCATTTCAGCCTGAGAAAATAACTGTACTTGGGCAAAAAATGATAAATGCTCAGGAAATATTATTTCAAATCCAAGGGTCATTAACATATCCTCTATCTCATCTGAATTAAGCAATTGCCTATAATCAGAATTTTTTCTAGAGATATATAATTTTCTGCGCCTCATTGAGTTATTATGAGATACTATTTGTTTTAAAATAGTATCTCTTACATATTTGATCCCATCAGGGGCATATAAAACATCTTTATCGTAGATTGGATTATCATAATTATCATGAACTATTGATAATTGAGATGGGTAATATAGCTCATGAACTTTATACACATTATTACGATCAAGTTTTATTAATCCTCTATTATCTTGATTTAGTAATGCGAGCGCCTCATAAAATTGTTCTGGCAAACCATCATCAACCAATAAAGGAATATTTTTATCCAGTTCAGCGATAAGACTTAATCTTGGTAAACATTCTACTATCCAATGAAAATAGTTAAATGAGTGATCTTTAGCAAAATGAATCCCCTGGTCTATATTTGTAGTTTTTAACGGACATTTGATACTAATACTCTCTCTATACACACTTGATATTACTGGCGATTTTACTGCGTACCTATCAAAAAAATTTTTATCAATCTCGTCATATAGAACGCTTTTACCGGCAACAATTAAATCTGTGCCAGCAAAAACTTGCGCATCACTAATCTCGGCTAAATAAATATCGGGCAGTTTTGCCTCGCAAACATAGGCTTCATTTACTTTAAAATCATCATTAATTACTTTGGGTAATAGTAAGTTTATAAGATCACCTGCCTTGTAAAAAACTATTCGAGCTGCTAATTTTTTACATCCATCTGGAAAAGAGCAATATGGTAGAGTAGCTTTTTTAAAGGATACAACTCTATTTAACTTTAAATTATCTAAATTTTTTTGAAAAATTTCTCTGCTTGGATTTAAGCCAATAGCAATAGTTACCATGTATCCAGTAACAATTTTTGCCGCGCGATAAAAGCGCATTGCAACCCAATTAAGCAAATTAGCCAAGGTTAGTTTGTAGAATTTAGTTATTCTCATATCAATACATACGATTATAGTAAATCACATTGGATTAGGTGATTTACTATATGCAAAAAATTTCTTTATTATTTTAGCACAATACATCACTTCTTTCTCTTGCAAATAAGGGTGCATCGGGAGGCTAAGTACACTAGCACAAATTTTTTCTGTATTTAAAAATGAACCTTGCTTGATATTCATATCCTTATAAGCTTCTTGCATGTGAATAGGCTTTGGATAATGAATAATTGTTCCTACGCCATTTAGTCCCAAGAACTCTTTTAATTCATCTCTTCTGACAGTCCTAATGGCAAATATATGCCAAACATGTCCCGAATCATATTCTGGCAAGATAAGGTCATCAATACAAGCAAGCTCAGATAAATAAAGCTGAGCAACAAGGCGGCGCTTTTCATTCCAACTATCAAGATGTTTTAACTTGATCGACAGCACGCCTGCTTGCAATTCATCTAATCTACTATTAACACCCTTTATCTTGTGCTCATAACGCACTGGACTTCCGTAATTGCGCAATAGCCTAATCTTTTCTGCCAAAGCTGAATCATTTGTTGAAATACACCCACCATCACCAAAACAACCTAAGTTTTTACCGGGATAGAAACTAAATCCCGAACAATCACCAAACGATCCAGCTTTTTTACCACTTGTTAAATCAACAGCGCCATGGCTTTGCGCAGAATCTTCGATAATTTTCAAATTATATCGATCAGCAATAGCTCTAATTTGCTGCATATCGCAAACACGACCATAAAGATGCACGGGCATGATTGCTTTTGTTTTTTTAGTTACAGCTCGCTCAATTTGAGACTGATCTATGAGACAAGTTTTACTATCAACTTCTACAGGAACAGGAATTGCACCCGTTTCTGAAATAGCAAGCCATGATGCAATAAATGTATGAGCTGGCACTATTACCTCATCACCCATCTTTATATCTAAAGCTCGGAGGCTCAATACAAGCGCATCAAGTCCATCGCCTACACCGATTAGGTGCTTGACCCCCAAATACTCGGCAAATTCTTGTTCAAACTTGGATAGTTTGCTACCCATTATATAAAAACTATCGCTATTAATCTCATACCATAGTTGGTCAAATTCTTGCTTTAGCTCTTGATAGACTTTTTTTAAATCTAAGAAATCAACATCCATTCTTGAAACTCCTTGTATGATCTAATATAATCTCGTTCATCATAAATATCAGATACCAGCACAACAACCTGAGGGTTATTCTGAAAATTCGTCAACTCTCGCCATAAAGGTTTGGTAATGCATAGACCTTTATTAGGTGAATCAAGTATAACAGATTGTCTTTGCTTTCCATCATCTAAGATAAACTCAACACAGCCGTGCGCGCAAAAAATAAATTGCTGTAATTCTTTATGAGCATGAGCGCCACGATCTTTCTTCGTATCGTACAGCCAATACACTCTTTTTACGACAAAAGGTAAAAGCTGCCCAAGTTCGACAAAGGAAATACTGCCTCGATCATCGCTAATACTAGGTATTTGAACTAATTTATATCCTTCAATCACAACTTAAATTAACTCTACTAAGATACTGATAAAATATTGGAAAAGATATGATATATTAAAATCCCTGTCAACAAGGTTTCACAAAAACGCCCACAAACAATTAGACTAAATCAGTCTCGCGCTTTATGATGGTCTATTAAGAAGTACTATAGTATATACAAATGCACGACAATCAAGACGCACTAAACGAGCCACAAATACTTGCAATGAAGCATACCGAAGGACCGCTACTTGTTCTTGCTGGCGCTGGTACTGGGAAGACAAAAGTTTTAACACATCGTATTGCATATATTATAGAGCAAAATCTGGCTCACCCTTTCGAGATTTTAGCTGTGACTTTTACCAATAAAGCAGCTAAGGAAATGCAGGATCGGATAACTAATATTATTCATGCAGATGGGCTTAATATTGGCACGTTTCACTCGATTGCTGCACGAATGCTGCGAGCTCATATTAGTTTGCTCGGTACAGATTTAACCAGTAATTTTACGATCATCAACCAAGATGATCAGATCAAACTAATTAAAAATATTGCTCTTGAACTAAATATAGATGTGAAGCAATATCCAGCTAAAATGATCCATATTATTATTTCCAAATGGAAAGACCAAGGCTTAACACCGGATAAACTGGGTGAATCAGACTTTATTGCGCCCGCTTATAGATTTGCAAAAATGGTTTATTTTGAATATCAAAAACAAATGCATGCCTCAAACGCCGTTGATTTTGGCGATTTGCTGCTTTATTGCAACCAGATATTGATTCACAACCCTGATATCTTAGAGCATTATCAAAACAAATTTAAGTATATATTGGTTGATGAATATCAAGACACAAACGCTGTTCAATATGTTTGGGCACGTATGCTTGCTAGCAAACATAAAAATATTTGCTGTGTTGGTGATGATGATCAATCAATATATAGCTGGAGAGGAGCTGAAGTTAAAAATATACTTCGGTTCGAACAAGATTTTCCGAGTGCAATAGTAATCAAACTTGAGCAAAATTATCGTTCAACGCCTTATATTTTAAGCGCCGCATCAAAAATTATTAGCAACAATAAACACAGACACAACAAAAAACTTTGGACAGATCAAAAGGACGGAGAAAAAATTAAAATTATTTCTTGCTGGAACGATAAGGAAGAAGCACGATTCGTTACTACTGAAATAGCAAAATTTATAAGTAATAGTAAGTATAAAACAAATCAGATCGCAATTCTTGTCAGAGCTGGCTTCCAAACGAGGTCTTTTGAGGAAACATTTATCAGCAACGCTCTGCCATATCAAATTATTGGCGGCCTTAGATTTTATGAGAGAATGGAAATTCGCGACTTGCTTGCTTACATTCGTCTTAGTATTAATCACAATGATAATTTGGCTCTTGAACGCATTATAAACGTACCAAAACGATCCATCGGTAATGTTACGCTGAAAAGAATCAAAGACTTTGCTTCAGAGAATGAAATATCTGTATTTCAAGCACTTAAGCAAATGGTTGAGCAAAATATCCTAAAAGGTAAAACAAAAGAAAGCCTTGAAGAATTTACTAATTTAATTACCTTAAGCGGCAAAAAATATCAGAACGAATCAGCTTTTGAAGTAACAAAATTTATTCTAGAAAAAACTGGTTACCTTGCAGCTTTAAAGGAAGAAAAAACAGATGAATCTAGAGCTAGAATTGAAAATATCAACGAAATGCTAAGGGCAATCGATGAATTTAATAACATTACTGAATTTGTTGAACACTCAAGCTTAGTAATGGATAATGAGACATTAGAGTCTGACTTTGGTGGTACGGTCAAAATCATGACTCTTCATGCAGCAAAAGGACTTGAGTTTGATTTAGTATTTTTGCCCGGATGGGAAGAGAATATTTTTCCTCATCAAAAAGCCATAGCTGAAGAAGGAGATAAAGGGCTCGAAGAAGAACGTCGCATTGCATATGTTGGCATTACGCGCGCCAAAAAAGAACTTTACATAACGCACGCTGAAAGCCGAAGGATTTTTGCCGAGTTCATCAAGTCTATACCATCAAGATTTTTAAGAGAAATACCGCTTGAATTATGCACAATTAGTTCATCTACTAACAAACTTAATTATTTAGGTGCAAGGCATAATTTTTCCATACAACCGAGCACAAGACCAAATAATATTACTACTGTATCAGGTAAAAAACCTGGCAGTAGGGTAAAGCACTCTAAATTTGGTACTGGCGTCGTCGTTCGAAAAAACGGCGATAGTTTAGAAATAGCTTTCGAAAAGATTGGCCTCAAAACTATTAAAGAAGACTATGTTGAATTGATATGAATCAACATAATCTAATGTAAAAAACGCAACAGATACAACAGCACAACACTAATTTCTGATGGTAATTTTAGAGCGAGACTCGGCACTGTAACAAGCAGAGACGAGTCCTCACGAAATTGACGCATAGACAATAAGTTAAATTACTATATAAGAAGAAGTCTATTGAAATAGTTTTTAGATGCCAGTATAGTTCTGTTCATTTTAAAAATTTGAGCTAGTTCTATTATGTCTAATAAAATAGGTTTTTGGGCCGTTTTCGCCTTTGTAATCGGAAGCCAAGTAGGATCGGGTGTGTTCATGCTACCAGCCAATTTAGCTGGATATGGAATTTTTAGTTTAATCGGCTGGGCAATATCTGGGATAGGAGCGATTGCACTCTGCTTAGTCTTTGCCTCCCTTTGTACAAAATTCCCTGAAACAGGCGGGCCGCACACTTACGTAAAACATACTTTTGGCCTTACTGCCGCCTTTTTTACTGGATGGACTTATTGGGTTATTTCATGGGTTAGCACTACTGCAGTGATAGTCACAGCTATAGGGTCATTAAGCGTATTCATCGGTCCGCGTTCTCCATTAGTATATTTAGCGTTAGAAATTATATTACTTTTACTTATTACACTTTTAAATCTTAGAGGGGTTAAAGCTGCAGGCAGAGCGGAGCTTTTCTTAACTTTACTGAAACTAATTCCTCTATTAATTATGCCGCTAGTAGCTTTATGTTTTTTCGATAGGAATAATTTTGTTATTGACCAAAGCGTCCGGGGCATATCCGCTACATCAATCCTTGCGAAGATTACACTATTAACTTTATGGGGTTTTATTGGTTTGGAATCGGCAACAACGCCAGCTGGTTCGGTACATAATCCTTCTAAAACTATTCCTAAAGCCATTATTTCTGGTACTTTATGTGTAGCCCTACTTTATTTTATTAATAGCGTAGGGATAATGGGTTTAATTTCCGGCCAAGACTTAATGAACTCAAAAGCTCCTTATGTTGATGCAGCTCAAATTATTTTTGGAGGCAAGTGGTATTTAGCCATAGCATGTATTGCTGCAATTATTTGCGTTGGAACACTCAACGCGTGGATACTCGCCAGTGGGCAAGTAGCACTTGGGCTTGCAGAAGATGGCTTAATGCCCCCAATATTTGCCAAAAGAAATAAGCATAACGCACCTGTGTGGAGTATTATAATAAGTTGTTCTGGTATCGTTCCTTTATTATTTCTTACTGCAAACGAAAGCCTTGCTCAGCAAATAAATGCAATAATTGATTTTTCTGTGATGGCATTTCTTTTTGTTTATTTAATGTGCTGTCTGGCTTTTTTAAAATTATTAATTCAAAAGAAAATACAATGTTCCCTTATACAATGGATATTTGGGCTTGTTGCTAGTGGTTTTTGTGTGTGGATAATGTATGAGACACCAATTAAAACTTTAGCTATTGCAAGCCTGTTCGTACTTAGTGGGTTACCGCTGTATCTGTTTTGGTATATCAAGAATCAGACACCATTGTTAAATAGAACTAGCACTGGGTTGTAATAGCTATTTTAAATGGGAATTGGTATAATTACGCAAAAACTATATAGGTCAGACTCTATAGCTAATCTCAGATAAAATTAGACCATCAATTTGAGGGCAAGACTGCGCAACGTATATAAATACGTGAGCACAGACGAGATCTGAAAAATTGATTAGTATAATTTTATCTGAGATTAGCTAGTCCTTCCGTCAGAACTCTTACACGTGAATAAATAAAAGGGATACGAGATAAAACTTTATTGTAAGATCCATAAGAAAACGACGATATATGTACAAAAATATTATGGAAT
>CANNHR010000003.1 GCA_947505405.1 Rickettsiales bacterium | reverse complement strand
AGAGGGTTCTAGTACCAGTAACTATTTGAACCTCGGCTTGCATACCAGGATGAAGTTCTAGTTTTCTTGTGCGAGCTATTTCCTTAAACTTATCCATATCAAGCTCAATGCGTGCCAAGTAATAACCGCTTGCAAGCGGATCACCCGGACCTCTTTGGTGATCCATAACTAGGTCTGGTGATAGAGAAAT
This sequence comes from Rickettsiales bacterium, assembly GCA_947505405.1. Lineage (GTDB taxonomy): Bacteria > Pseudomonadota > Alphaproteobacteria > Rickettsiales > Rickettsiaceae > Megaera_A. The sequence goes on along the minus strand of CANNHR010000003.1, from coordinate 50,387 downwards.
TATTTTACCTGTGAACAATGGAGTGGTTCTTGATTTAAATGCACTAAATCTAATTTTTGAAACAAGGCCTATTTTTATAGAATCAATAGATTTAGGCTCAACTTTTGCTTCGATAACTAAAAGATCATCAATTGGAGAAATCTCTACAATGGTTTGGCCAGGAGGTATGGAGCTACCAATAGTATGGAAATTGAGGTTATTAACCACGCCATCGACCGGTGATTTTAAAACCACTCTACCCAGAGCTTCTTGAAGATAGAAGAATCTTTCTCGGTGCCCAGCAAGCTGAGCTTGTGCTTCTTTAAGCTCATTTAATGTCTGTGTAACGAATTTGCTATCTAAGTTTATTAAGTCTATATCGGTTTTAGTTATTTCTTGTTCTGACCTAGCTACTTCTGTATCAGTCATTGCTAATTCGCTTTGTATACTAGCTTCTTTTGCTTCAAGCTCGAGTAGGGCAGCTTTTTGGGCGAACCCTTTTGCATTAAGTTTCTTGGTTGCATCTAACCTATCTAAAGTTACTTCGAGTGTTTTTTCAAGAGCTACTTTTTTAGCGCCATATCCTTCAATCTGCTTCTCTAATTGCTTAGTTTTTTGTCTTAGTGAATCTCTTTCTGCTGATATAACTTTATTTTTTGAACTGAATAAGCTATTTTGAGTTTCAATGATTTTTGCAACATCTGGTTCCGATATATCTTTAAGTAAAAATGGTGGATAGATAATCTCTGTATCGTGATTAATTTCTGCGAGTAATCTGCTTTCAGTTGCTACAAGAGTTCTATATTGATTAAGCACATTCTCATACTCAGACTTTGTCCTGGTATCGTCCAATTCTATCAGTTTGTCACCTTTTTTTACAACATCACCTAGTTTAACAAAAACTGCCTTAAGTATACCGCCTTCTTGATGATTGATTATTTTTTTCTGGGTGCTACTAACAACAGTACCAATTGCAACAGCTGCGCTATCTAGAGGCGCTGTTGCGGCCCAAATAGTACCCAATATAACAAAGAAAACAGTAACAAATACTCCAAATAATATAGGAGATCTAGCACTTTTGACTACGTCATTTGCATTTCCGCCATCTTCTTTAACAATAAGATTAATAAATTGATCAACAAATTTCACGCTGTTTTGCATGCCCTGTATTATGGCAATTAACAACCCTTTTGGAGTCAACGTGACTGGCGCTTTAGGCATAAGAGGAAGACCAGCAGGCATTTGATTAGGCGCACCAGAAGCTCCTTTTTGCTGCATCAAAATTTGCTGCAACTGTTGAAGTTGTTGTATCCTCTCAGGTGTTAGTTTGTTATCTTTATCTGACATAGATTTATATATTAATACCACTAAAAACTATTATATTCTCTATTTTGTAATAAGGCGAGAACCGCTTTGAGCCTTATTGCTTCCTTGTTTTTAATCTAATTCCGAATTAGCGTAACTTGTTATTTATCATTAATATGTATCATACCATTCTTGAGCATTTGTATACGCCCGTGGATCTCTTCCTTTGACCCGAAGCTTGCAATTGCTCCATCTTGTATTACCATAATTTTATCAACTTCTGATAAAACAGAAGGGCGATGAGAAATAACAATTACAGTTATTTTCTTTTTTCTAGCTTCAGCAAGAGCAGATGCTAAAGCCAGTTCTCCTGCCTCATCTAGGTTAGCATTTGGCTCATCAAGCACAACTAGTTTTGGGTTACCATAAAAAGCTCTGGCTAGGCCAATTCTTTGTTTTTGCCCACCAGATAAATTCGATCCAGCAGAGCCAATATCAGAATCATATCCATCTTGGAATCTAAGGATCATTTCATGCGCGCCGCACATTTTTGCAGCTTCAATAACTTTTTCTGGGTTTACTTGGTCAGACATTCTAGCAATATTTTCCTTAACGCTACCACTAAACAGCTCTATACCTTGAGGCAAATAGCCTACATGCTCACCAAAATTTTCTCTGTTCCAAGTATATACATTTCCCCCATCCAGACGCACTGATCCAGATGAAGCAGCCCAAACTCCAACAATTAGTTTAGCAAGTGTAGATTTTCCTGCGGCGCTAGGTCCAACTATCGCTAAAATCTCACCAGGTTGGATAGCAAACGAAATACCCTTAAGAATATGCCTTGGCATAGACGGTACTGGCATAACAGAAACCACGGGAGCTGAATAATATACATTCTCAACCGCCAAATGCCCATCTACATGGGGTATTGGCATCGCTTGCTCTCTCTGTGTATGTTTGGCAAATGACTCGTTAATGTTTTTGTAAGATTTCATTGTACTGCTAATACTTTTCCACATACCAATAGCGTTATCAAACGGTGCAAGTGCCTTACCCACGATAATAGAGCTGGCAATCATACCTCCTGTTGTCATGTCTTGACCATTAGTTTTTACAACCACATAAGCGCCCATACCAGTAACAGCCATCTGCATCACATTGCGAACAAATCTAGAGAAGTTGGAAATAACACCATTTCTGTAGCTAGCTATTGATTGTTTTGCCAGTGAGGCTTCATTAAACTTTGCCCAGTTTTTTTTAACGTTCCTAATCATACCCATAGCTTCAACGGCTTCAGCGTTTCTATTAGCGATTTCAGCTTGACCCATTCCTTTAATAGAATACTCAGTTGCTTCATTTAGAGTTTTATTCGTAGCAATGGCATTAAAAAAAGCAAAACCAACAATAATCACCGCGCCTGCAATAGTAATATAACCAATATATGGGTGTATTAAAAATATTATGATTATGTATACGATACTCCAAGGCGCATCGAAAACTGTATTAATTCCTGTACTGGTCAGGAATGTTTTGAGCGTTTGAAAATCTCTAAGCATTTGGCTTGAAGCAGGATCAACTCTTGTTGCAGATGCAGAAATTGAATGACCAAATAATATCGGTGATAAGGTGTTATCAAGCCATTCGCCAACCTTAATTAAGGTAAACGACCTAGCTATTTGTAAAAGTGTATGGATGAAATATATAAAGGCAATGATAATAGACAACATCAATAGAGTCTCTATATTACCACTTCCTATAACTCTATCAAGTACTTGCAAAGAATATAACGGTGTCACCAACATAAGTAAATTAATAATGAAGGCAAAGACAAACGTTATTTTAAAAGCCGCTCTACACTTCCCTAGAGCTACCTTTAAAGGATTTTCTTTTTGTTCTATTTCATTAAACTTTTGCTGCATAACGTGTATGTTACCATCCAGACATTAAAAAATTATTACTTTGTAAATCTATATACTAACTTACTTAGAATCGCAAGAAAATAAACAAAAATTAATCAATTATTTATTTTTTGAAGAATAATGACAACTCTTTTTCCACCAATTTCGAATTAATTTCATATGAAAGTAATTCAACTAAACATAAATATGGAATAAACTGTTCTAAAGTTACTAGTTCAATATGCAGTGCTACTTCGTTATCAACTTTATAATGATGTATTTCTTTTAATTCAAAAAAATACTCATTAGTTTGAGTTGAGAAAGCTGAAGCTTGTTTTGATCTCGCCATTAAAGAAGCATAAACTGCATCAATTTCAGTTTTTTTACTTTTTAAAAGCAGGTTCAAATTAATATTTTCATTGAAGATAAAGCTAACGCACATACCGTAGCTAGCTGAGACGTTAGCTATTATAAACTTAGCAATAACAATATTATCTGCAAGATCGATCACGGTTTTGCCCTTAATGCCAATCACAGATTCATTATTTGCTTTGCCATGATAGTGAGCAGTTGACTCGATTCCGACAGTTTCTAAAGTAGAAATTATATCTGCTCTTAAATTTGCGTGCTGATCAATTGGGTCTGCTATGTAAGCCAAATTATTATTTCGAGAATTCTCGCTTATAACCCAAAAGCTAATTTGAGCAAAATATTCATTAAATAAAGGATGATTAGCTGAGGTATAAATTTTTTTGGCTATATTGCGTGCGTTCATTTTACTGTTGTGATTTTCGCAGTAAAAAGTTGTGGTTAATGCACTTCTAAAGGGGTCAACAAAAGCCTTTGACTTAATTGGATATAAGCTAATATTGTTTGACGCAAAGAAAAAATTGTTCTCTAAGGAGCTTGCTGAAACATCAATCTGCTTTAAAAAACCATCATCTCCCAGATACTTGAAGGAAGCAAACTTAGCTTTGTGCTTACGTACTAATTCAATGACATCTTCAGATAGTTCCATACTAATTTTTAATCAACATCAATTTTTTATAAGCTCTTCAGCTATTTGGACTGCGTTAAGTGCAGCGCCTTTTCTTAAATTATCTGCACAAATCCACATATTTATACAATTTGCTTTCGAGTAGTCATTTCGTATTCTTGAAACAAATACATCGTCACTTTCAACCGCATCTATTGGAGTTGCATATTTCATTTCGTTTTCAAGGCTATGAACGACAACTCCATCAGCTTCGTACAATAATTCTTCAGCTTCATTTGCATCCATCTTATCTTCGAATTCTACATTAACTGACATTGAGTGAGAAACAAAAACTGGCACTCGAACACAAGTTACAGTAGGACTGAGGTGATTTCCCATTATTTTTTTAAGCTCTTCTTGAATTTTATATTCTTCATCGGTGGAACCATCTTCTCTGAATTCTCCAATATGTGGAAATAAGTTAAAAGCTATTTGCTTTGGAAAAACACGAGGATCAAGGCTTTCAAAGACAAACTTAGCTTTTGTTTGTTTGTATAATTCATCCATAGCCAACTTGCCAGCTCCAGATACTGATTGATAAGTTGAGATGACAACTCTTTTAATTTTAACTGCATTGTCAAGGGGCTTTAGTACAACAGATAATGGTATAGTACAACAATTTGGATTCGCAATGATACCAGCTTTGAAGTTTTTGAGAACTTGCAAGTTTGCTTCTGGAACAATCAATGGTACATCATCATCAAGTCTGAATAATGACGACTTATCAATTACAATACACCCTTTGCTTACAGCTTCTTTAGCATATTTTCTTGATACTTCTGAGCCAGCACAAAAAAAAGCGATATCTACGCCAGAAAAATCAAACCCTTTCATCTGCTCTACTTTTAGTGTTTCGTCACCAAAACTAACAAGGCGAGCTACTGATCTCTCTGAAGCTAGGGTAATTACTTGTTTAACAGGAAAATTCCTGCTAGATAAATAGTTTAAAACCTCTCGGCCAACATTTCCTGTTGCACCGACCACAGCAATTACATATTTCTTTTTCATAGGTTTTTATCTACTAGATTAATATTTTTTGATCCACTTAAAATGTGGGTATGGAAATGAAATACGGATTGCCCCGAAGATAAACCTTTGTTACTCACAGTGCGATACTCAGTAGCACCATTATCTTTAGCAATGGTTGCAATAGTTTTGAAGTAATGAGTGATTTCAGCAGAAGAGGCTTTTTCAACAAAATCAGCAAAATCGATATATTCTCCTTTAGGCATTACAAGTATATGTATTGGTGCAGCAGGGTTAACATCTTTGATTGCAACTAGTATCTCGTCTTCATAAAGTTTTTCAGCTGGAATTTCTCCGCTAATGATTTTGGCAAAAATATTATTCTTATTGTACATTATATCCTTGTTTCGATTGACTCTTCTTAATATTATCTTTCAAGATTGCTTGCAATTTAGAATGAGGGTAATTATCTATCACTTATGCTATTTATACAAGCTCATTTATAAAAACTAAATAAGAAATATAATTATGTCTGATAATTCAACGCGTAGCCCCAGTCATCACGGCACCACCATACTTTGTCTAAAAAAAGGCAAAGATATTGTGATTGCTGCCGATGGCCAAGTTTCTCTTGGAAATAATATAGTTAAAGCCACTGCAAGGAAGCTAAGAACCCTATCTGGTAATAAAATTGTTGCTGGCTTTGCTGGATCAACAGCCGATGCTTTTACTTTATTTGAAAGATTAGAAGCTAAGCTTGATAAATATTCAAATCAGTTGCTGCGAAGTGCGGTCGAGCTTGCTAAAGATTGGCGTACAGACAAATACTTACGTCGGCTTGAAGCTATGTTAATTGTGGCGGATAAAGATAATATATTAATTGTTACAGGAAATGGTGATGTAATAGAGCCAGAAGATAATATAGCTGCTATTGGTTCAGGTGGGTTCTTTGCCCTCTCAGCGGCTAAAGCACTAATGTCTATTGAGACTAAGATGAATGCTGAGGAAATAGCGCTGAAATCTATGAATATTGCAGCAGATATTTGTGTGTTTTCAAACCATAATATTATTATTGAGAAGGTTAAATGAGTTCAAAAAATAAAATGGGTTTAACTCCAGCTGAAATAGTTGCAGAGCTTGATAGGTTTATTGTAGGCCAAACATCAGCAAAAAAAGCTGTAGCTGTTGCGCTGCGTAATCGATATCGCCGCGTTCAAGTGCCAGAGCCAATGAGAAGTGAGATTGTACCAAAAAATATTTTGATGATAGGTTCCACTGGTGTTGGTAAAACTGAAATAGCAAGAAGACTGGCAAAACTAGCGGAATCACCATTTATCAAAGTTGAGGCGACAAAATTTACTGAAGTAGGTTATGTCGGGCGTGATGTAGAATCGATAATTCGTGATCTAGTGGAAATAGCAGTTTCATATCAAAAAGAAAAAGCTAAGAAAGAAGTTGAAGAAAAAGCTAAACTCAGAGCGGTAGAGCGCATTCTAGATTCGGTCGTAGGCAAATCAGCTTCTTCTGAGACACGGGATAAGTTCAGGGTAAAGATTTTAAATGGCGAGCTTGATGCGACTGAAATTGAAATTGGTGTTAAGGACATTCCAGTTGGAGGTGGTAGTTTTGAAATCCCAGGAATGCCAGGTGCTGCTATGGGAGTTTTAAATATAAGTGATATGTTAGGTAAGGCCTTTGGCGGCGATAAAATGAAGCAAAAAAAGCTGACAGTTGCTGAGTCTCTAAGTATCATTACATCAGAAGAATCAGACAAAATGATTGATGAGGAGAAGACCATCGCTGTGGCAGTAAACTCAGTTGAAAATGATGGTATAGTGTTTTTGGATGAGATAGATAAAATTACCTCTAGATCAGAAGGGAAGGGGCCAGAAGTGAGCAGAGAAGGAGTACAGAGAGACTTACTTCCACTGATTGAAGGTACAAGTGTTGTAACAAAATATGGCACAATTAAAACTGATCATGTGTTGTTTATAGCCTCAGGAGCCTTTCATTTATCCAAGCCTTCAGACTTGCTGCCAGAATTGCAAGGACGTCTGCCAATTCGAGTAGAAATGACGGCTTTAACCAAAGATGATCTAGTAAAAATTTTGACTGAGCCTGAATCAAGTTTAATCAAGCAATATACAGCATTGATTGGCACAGAAGGAGTAGCTCTTGAGTTTACTGAGGATGCAATTGAATCAATAGCTACCTATGCTGCGAATTTCAATGTAGAAATAGAAAACATTGGTGCAAGAAGGCTACACACTATTCTTGAAAATTTGCTTGAAGAAGTGAGTTTTGAAGCTGGTGATACGAGCAATAAGAAGGTAAAGATTGATAGAAAGTTTGTCGATAAACAGCTCTCTGGTTTTATGAAAAATATAGATTTAGCAAAATTTATATTATAAATTCACGCTGGCAAAGAGTCAATCCTGAAACAAGTTCAGGATGACGTTTTTAACGCTCCCAAAGGTCACTCGCCATGGGCGGTACTTGAGAAACTATAAATGATCACCAAAGTAACAAGCTTAGCTTTTAATGGCATTGATATTATTGATGTGGATGTCCAGGTTCAGATTGAACCTGGGATACCTAAGTTTATTATCGTTGGTCTTGCTGACAAAACTATCGCCGAGTCGAAAGAGAGAGTCAGAGCAGCTTTATCGTCAATTGGATTGAGCTTACCGGCAAAAAAAATACTGATCAACCTAGCTCCTGCAGATCTTGTAAAAGAGGGTAGTCATTTTGACTTGGCCATTAGTGCTGGGATTCTGGCTAGTATGGGAGCATTACCTTCCGATGAAATAAGTAATTACCTCATTCTGGGAGAATTGGCGCTTGATGGAGCTATATTACCAGTTAGTGGAGTGTTGCCTGTTGCTATGGGCGCAACCGCGCGTGGCAAGGGCCTGATCTGCTCGAAAGACAATGGCGCTGAAGCTGCATGGTCAGGTAATGATAATATACTTGCTCCAAGTAATTTGCTTGAATTGGTGAATCACTTCAAGGGCACACAAAGCCTGAACCAACCTGTAGCTGGCTTGTTTAACTCCGATGTATGCTACCCAGATTTAAAGGATATACGAGGTCAGAGAGTTGCTAAACGAGCGCTAGAAATTGTTGCAGCTGGTGGTCATAACCTATTGATGTTTGGCCCTCCTGGTGCTGGAAAATCAATGCTAGCTGCCAGGTTACCCGGTATAATGCCCGAGCTTTCGCCTACAGAGATTCTTGAATGCAGCACCATTGCTAGTATCGCAGGTAATTTAGAAAATGGTTGCTTGACCAAAGAACGCCCATTTAGAGCTCCACATCACTCATGCACTGTAGCTGCTATGGTTGGAGGCGGAGCTGGCAGAAGAGTGAAGCCAGGAGAAATTTCTTTAGCACATAATGGCGTGTTGTTTTTAGATGAATTACCGGAATTCAATACAGGAGTGATTGAGTCTCTTCGCCAGCCTTTAGAGGCAAAAGAAGTGCTGATTTCTCGTTCTGGGGCGCACATTAAATATCCAGCAAATTTTCAATTAATAGCGGCTATGAATCCGTGCAAATGCGGCTATTTGAATGACCCATTTAAGGCGTGCAGTAGGGCACCGTCCTGCGCAACTAGTTACCAATCGAAAATATCTGGACCAATTTTAGATCGGTTTGATCTGCATATAGAAGTTGGCAGCTCAGAAGAGAGCTTTGCATATGAACAGATACTATCTGCATCAGAGGAAGAGTCTAGCCAATGTGTTGCAAAAAGAGTGAAACGCGCACATGAAATTCAAGCTCAACGTTATGAAGGGTATAATATAAGGCTGAATAATGGCCTTGATGGCCAACTACTTATCGATTATGCAATCCCTGGTGATGAAGGCAGAGATATTCTTAATGAAGCTGCTAAAAAATTTAGACTATCTATGCGTGCGTATAATCGCGTACTAAGAGTTGCCAGAACTATTGCAGACTTATCTGCTTCAAACCATGTGAGAAAAGATCATATAGCAGAAGCTTTAAGTTATAGGCAAATGGACTATTATCGGTTAGAGGCGGCGTAATTTGAGGGATTTTATGGATATTAAAATTAAAGAAGATCTTGCCTATGCTTATAGAATAATCGCACAGCTTGGTATGGATGATCATACATACACTCATTTATCCGCTAGACCAAAAGATGCTGATTACTATTACATATATCCGTTTGGTTATCGTTTTGACGAAGTCACCCCTTCATGTTTATTAAAAGTTTCTTTGAATGGTGAAATCATTGAAGGGAAAGAAAAGCAGTATAATAAAACAGGATATGTGATTCATGGAAGTATTTATCGCAATCGTCCAATGCTAAATTCTATTTTTCACCTGCATACCGTAGCAACTGTTGCAGTATCTGCTATGAAAAGTGGATTGCTACCGATCAGCCAATGGGCTCTACATTTTTATGAAAATGTGAGTTACCATGATTATAATGCGCTTGCGCTTGATGATTCAGAGCATGGAGATCCAATGGTCATGGATCTTGCTGATAAAAAAGTAATGTTTCTGCGTAATCATGGATTTATTACATGCGGCGGAACAATTCAAGAAGCATTATTTTACTGCTATCATCTAGAACTCGCATGCAAGACGCAAATTGCCGCGCTTTCTTGTCATTCTGAGCTAATTATTCCAAGTCATGGTATTTGTAAACAAGCGCGCATAGACATACTTTCGTTTGAAAAGAATCTAGGAGAAAGGGATTGGGAAGCATGGGTTAGGTGTTTAGACAATTAGACCTCTTGCTAAATCCTCGCTCGGTATTAAGTATCTTCATAAACATCTTTCCGGTGCTTAATAGCAACGATAATCACGGTTTTTATTTCTGGTTCAATCCGATAGACGATGCGATAATCACTGACTCTGAGACGTCTATGCCCTTTAAGGCTGTAGCGCAATGGTTTTCCAAAGCCAATAGGGTCTATCACTAAACGTTCTTCAATAGCCCGTTTAACAAGTGTTCTAGTGCTCGAAGAGAGACCAGGAATATGTTTGCGTATCACTTCTTCCAGATATAGTACATGGTATTTTATTTCCATGCGTCATCGTGACTATAGGTTTTAGCCCCTTCTTTATCAAGCTGCTCCGCCACTCTAGATAAATAGAAATCCTCGCGCATTTCGAGTGCTTCAAGAGCTAGTTCTCTAACAAGACTTGCCACAGACTTATGCTCCAGGTGAGCTAAGCTAGAGAGCAGACCCGCGGTCGCTTCTTCAAAAGTGACATTGATTCTTGGGTTTTTCGTTGCCATGATGTGTACCTCCTGTTTCTTCTATAGTTTCTTTCACTTGAAGCAGGGCTAACCAATTTAGCGAGTCTGGGCTGTGCTTGCTTACACTTGTAAGCCCTGTAAGCTCTCTTTGAAAATTAACTATCCCTACCTCAAGTTAATTTACTATATATGACAGCGTAACACTTTTACATCACTTTGTCAAGTGGTGACTTATGCCAAAATTTTTGTTTAGCACTGCCGCGTACACGCAGTGTATTTATCCTTGACTAATTTGTTCTAATACAATAAAATTCCCGCGCAAGAATGGGCTTGTAGCTCAGCTGGTTAGAGCGCACGCCTGATAAGCGTGAGGTCGGAAGTTCAAGTCTTCTCAAGCCCACCATTCTTCTTTTTTCTTATAATTGTATTATATGAAAATCATTTTCATATTGACATAATCTAACTCACCGCGTAATAATTACTTCTATTAACTTAGAGGTTTAATTTATGAAAAATTATATTTTATTTTTAGTTGCAATATGGTTATCTGGCTGTTGTCAAATGACTGGTAATAAGAATCACAATAAAATTCAAGATATCGCGGCTGCTGTAAAGTACTTTGAAGACGAGATGAATTTTACAACAAACCCTGGTGGCGCTAAAGCAGCACTTGGATCGAAGGATATAACAATAGTCGACGTAAGAAGAGAAGCTGATTTTAAAGCTGGTCATATTCCAGGAGCTATTAATTTACCATTTGATAAGTGGGATAGATTTGAAGGTAATCAAACTGAATTTCCTGGTTTAAGGAAAGATGGCTATAATTATGTTTATTGCTACGAGTTATTATGTAATTTAGGGCAAAAGGCTGCTAAGAAATTTGCCTCTTTGGGCTATCCTGCAAAAGAGATGAAGGGCGGTTTTCAAAGCTGGAAAGATCATAAGTATAAAATTGAAAAATAATTCGTTGATTTCTTAAATTTAATCTTGCACAAGACTCTACAGTAGGTTACAATTAACATAACCTACTGTAGAGTTGTCATTTATGAAACATCTAACTAACTGGCTTGATCAAAATGCAAATAATGAACATTATTTGTTTCCATTTCGTGGTCTAAGGGCCCTGTATCCTAATTTGTCTGATAACGCTTTCAAAGCTTTAATTAGCAGAGCTGTAAATGCGGGGCACTTAACCAGACTATGCCGTGGCTTGTTTCTTTATAAACGTGCTATGCCACCCTCGGGCCTCATATTATTCCACATTGCAGCCTACTTGCGCGCCAGTGAATTAAATTATATCAGCTTAGAGACGGCGTTAAGCGATGCTGGTGTTATCTCTCAAATTCCTATAAATTCGATTTCGATTATGTCGTCTGGACGAAGTAGCATTATTCCCTGCAGTGATTACGGAACGATAGAATTCGTTCATACTAGTCAAAAACCAACAACTATAATGAACCAGTTAAGCTATGATGCAAATTGTAGGTTATGGCGAGCAAGTGTGACTTTAGCTATTAGAGACATGAGGGCTACGCACAGAAATTGTGATTTAATCGATTGGAATGCTGCAAATGAATTTATTTGATACATTAGTTACCCAGGCCCTGAAAAATCAACCAAAACTATCTCCATTAAGAGTAGTTGTTGAAAAAGAATTACTACATCATGACATTTTAAGAGTGCTTAGTCATAATGGTTTGCTAGAAAATCTTACATTTATAGGCGGAACCGCTATTAGGGCCTGCTATGGGGGCGTGCGATTAAGCGAAGATCTTGATTTTACTGGTGGGAGTAATTTTAATCGAGGTGCTTTAAGCGAAATGGGGGAAATATTAATCGAAAACTTAAAAGATAAATATGGTCTTCCGGTTAAAGTAAGCGAGCCCATAAAAGATCATACAAATGTTGATACTTGGAAAATCAAAATGGAAACCAGGCCTCTGCAAAATCATTTCCCGGCACAAAGGATTAATATAGACATATGCGCCTTGCCATCGTATGAAAAACAACCTATGATGCTATTAAATCCGTATGGAATCGATATGGGCACTAGCGGACTAATTATACAGGTCGAGAGTTTGGAAGAGATTTATGCGGATAAAATAGTTGCGTTTGCACTTAGATCAAATCGTATAAAATATCGTGATTTATGGGATATTTTATGGCTTCATCAAAAAGGAACAAAACCTAGATTTGAATTAATACCTAAAAAGCTTCAAGATCGAAATTATAAAACTGAGCAGTTTTTAAATTTATTGAATGAAAGGCTCCATCAGTTAACAGAAAACAAGGATATTCAATTGGAATTTAAGCAAGAAATGCGCCGGTTTTTATCAATAGATCAAATTAATCAAATTGTAGAGCAGGATAATTTGTGGAGTTTTTTAACCTATTTAATGAAAGATTTAGCACGGCAGATCAGCTTTGGTTAGAAGTTCTAGTATAGTCCACTACCGCCCACCATTCTTAATTTACACCATAGATAGACTATATGCGTCAATCTTTGTAAGTACTTATCTTTTTAAGCACTTACTAGCCCTCATGCTCTAGCTGTCATTCTGCGCGAGGCGCGGGTCCCTGTTGATGACGATGATTCTCACTTTAGGCGCGATAATATTTCGTCTCTACTTAAGAGTGGTAGTATAGTTTTTAGTTCTGGACCACTAGTTTTACCTGTAAGTGCCAGACGCAGAGGCATATACAAATCCTTTCCTTTTTTACCACTATTTTGCGAGACTATTTTTGTCCACTCTAGCCAGGTAGATTCATTTATTGCGGCAGGAAGAGTGTTTGCTGCAACGTCAAGTAGTGTTTGATCAAGCCCTTGAGCCCTAGTTGGAGCATGACAGATTTGCCACCATTCTTTTATGTCAGAGAGTTTTTGTAAATTCGGCCTTATTGCTAGCCAAAAGCTTTCATCAACTTGGTTTAGGTCGTTTTTTTGTAGGTAATTCTTGATATCATTGAACTCCAGTGTAATTACAAGTTTATGGTTGAGATGCTCTAGTTCCAATGGCATGTATGTTGTTGGACTTTTTGAGTATGTACTGATGTCAAACTTCTCAATCAACTCATCTAGATTTCTGCTTATGCTAACTGGATTGGACGTACCAATTAATGCCAAAAAACTATTAATCGCCATGGCTTCAATGTTTTGTTCTTCTCTTATAGCTGCGATATCATAGCCGCCTTCGCGTTTGGAAATTTTGTCTTCTTTAGATTTAACAAGGCTTAAGTGACCAAAAGACGGAGGCTTAGCTCCAAGTGCTTCGAACATTTGTATTTGAATTGCAGTATTGCTTACATGATCTTCGCCTCTTATTACGTGCGAGATATTATAGTCTATATCATCTATAGTAGAGCAAAGCATATAAGTCATGCTCCCATCAGCACGAATAATCACTGGATCGCTTAATTTTGATCCATGGTACTTGATTTCACCTTTGATCATGTCTTGCCAAACTATGTCAGCATCATTAATTAAGAAACGATAATGTGGTTTTCTGCCTTGCTGCTCATATGCTGCAATCTGCGCCCCGGTTAGTTTTAATGCAGCGCGATCGTATATTGGCGGGTTACCACTTGATAATTGGAACTTTCTTTTTATGTCCAGTTCCTCGGGAGTTTCATAGCACGGATATAGCCTATGTTTGGCAACTAGCTCTAGTTTAGTTGCTTCGTATTTATCAATTCTGCTAAGCTGATTAAACGATCTATCCCAAACTAAACCCAGCCATTTTAAATCCTCTTCAATCGCTATTTGATATTCCTTGCGGGAGCGATTGAAGTCGGTGTCGTCCATACGGAGGATAAATTCCCCATTATGCCCTCTAGCATATAACCAATTTATTAGAGCGGTTCTTACGTTGCCGATATGAAGTTTGCCTGTAGGCGAGGGGGCAAAGCGAGTAATTACTTTTGTCATAATAAAATTGGCCATTGAAAAAGCGAATGCTATCATATATCTTGAAAACTCGCAAGGATAGTGTGTTTGTCCGCAAAAATACTGCATATGTTATGCTGAACTTAAAACAATCCTGAACTTGACTGAAGCTTGCGCCTGCCTTCGTTTTAAGTCATCCTGAACTTGATTCAGGATCCCAGGAGGTAGAAGGAAAGTTAATTATACTCCTGTTGCCCGAGATCCCGGATCAAGTCACGGGATGACTTCATATATCGCCCGGGATGACTGTTGAGCTGATTAATTATTTTTGCTAAAAAATAATTTTTGGCACGCTTTATGCACCTATAGCCACATAAGGCAATATTTTAAATAATTATTTGGAGAAAATAAAAATGTCGAAAGGAACCACAGTAACAATGTTTAGTAGGTCAAATGACACACTTTCAAGTAACGTTGGCGCAAAAGAAGCTTGGGGTCATAAAAAGAGAGAAAATTTATTCATTAACTCTTTTGTGGGTACAAGCTCAGGCGGAGTATCCTATGTTAATAGTAAAACAAGATCAACAAATGATATACAAGGTAAGATAATCAACACTGGTGTGGTATCTGACATAGCAATCGATGGCTCAGGCTTGCTTGTGGTATCTGAAAGCCCTACAGGGACTGCAAAATTTACAAGAAGAGGTGACTTTAGACAAGATGAGCTTGGCTTCTGGAAAAATGGTGCAGATCAATTATTAAAAGCCTGGAAACTAGATAATAAAGGCGAACTGCCGCAAAATACATCTTTACTTGAGAGTCTAGAATCGGTGAATTTTGCAAATACTAAAGGTGCTCCTGTGGCGACAACTGTCGTTTCAATTGCAATGAATCTTAATGCAGATCAAGAAGCTTTAAGAGGAAATGGTGTCGATGCAGTATTGAATCGTACTGGTAAAAACACAGGTAAAAAAATTGATAATATCCTGTTTCCAGAAAAATTAGGTGGATCGAGCTTATCGCTAGGTGATGAATTTGTTTTACACTCTGATGCCAAAGCCGATAAAGTTTTAACATTTGGTGGGATGGTTCTTGCCAGAAGACCTGACGTTGCAACAGGTAACACAATTTTTGGTGCGACTGGTGCAGGGGTAGCCTTTACATTTGCTCCTGTCCCTGGTCCTGGCCTGCTTAGTGTTGGTCATAAGTTAAGAATTACAGTGGCCGGACAAGCATATACGTTTTCAGCAGTTCAAGGAGCTGAGAGCGCGGCTAATAGAACGTTTAATACAATCAATGGTTTGGCAGCTGCTATCAACAGAATCAGTTCTTTAAAAGCTGAAGTAGATTTAGAAGGAAGGTTGTATATTGCTCCAACAAAAGCAAATGACGGCATTGTATTTGCCAATGATGGCGGAGGAACCATAGTTGAGGCATTGGGTCTTGTAAATCTTGCTCCAGCCCCACTTGGAACCACACGCTTTAATAGTCTTGCTAGTCTTAGAGATGCGGTGAATAAGGACCAAGCAACAGATTCTCTTAAAGCCACAATTGAAGGCAAAGATTTAAAAATTACTTCGCTGCTTTCTACCTCTGTTTTCAATATAAAAGCCAACTCACTTGGACTTAATGCTATTAGTAGTGCAACACAACAAACTGGTGAAATAGGAAGGGCTTCGGTATTTATTAGTGCCCCAGGACATAATTTGCAAGCAGGTGATTTTGTTAAGATCACGGGTACGGGCCAAGCACAATTACCAGATGGTTTATATTATATTTCTGGTATTAATCCGAATGGATTTACAATAAATCGGAAAGATGCAAATCCGGCTCTTTTTCCAGCCGCAATACTTGCACCTGCAGCTGTTCCAATTAACGCTGGAGCTACATGGCAAAAAGTTCCAGGACAACAATTCCAAACATTTAACAACCCAACTCTAGATACTGCTGGTGTAGGTGGAGTTGTTACTATTACTCTTCCTGGGGGTACAGCTGCTACCGGGGTTTTTCCTGCTGAGGCGTGGGCAAATGGTAATGTTATATATATTTCTGGTGTTGGTGCTAAGTTAACCGTTAACGGTGAAAATATTATAGTTCCAGATGGATATTATGAAATTGCAAACTACAACAATGCCGCAGGTGGTGGTGCTTCAACCTTTGATATAACTCCAACAGCAAGCGTTGCTCCTGGTCCTGTGCTCCCAGTAGCAGGGCCATTCTCTATTAAAAAAATTGCAACAGGCGGTGTTGCTGCTATGGATACAAGATCGTTTGTAACTGTTGGTGGTAATGCAGCTCCTGGTAGTTCAGTTAGAATGTATATGCCAAACCATGGATATGCAGTGGGAGATCTTATTTCTTTTACAAACTTAGCTGGTCCTACTGTCATAGATGGTCTAACCATCAATAATGGTATATCATACAAAATCACAGCTGTTAATTCTGCTCTTTTGGGTGGTAATGCTTCGCCTAGTATTGAGTTTAAAGTGCTTGATCCGCTTGGTAATCCCATGGCAGCTACAACTGGTGATGGTAATACAAATCCAGTAAATCTTGTTGCCGGTTTAGCAGCTAATTTTGCTGTCAACAATGGTTCACAATTTATGAAGTATTTTTCTATTGATCAGGCAAAAACTACATATGATAAAACTTATGATGCAGCAAATGTTGACAAAAACTTGAGTGCCTCAGCTAATGGTATAGCTAATTTTGCGAGTAGCCTTACATATTCAGTTCCTTTGACTGTATACGACAGCCTTGGATCTTCATATACTTTATTGTTATATTTTGCAAAACTTGACAGTAATACATGGGCAGTTGAGCTTACAGCGCAAAAGGATAAAGATGGCGTATTTCAGGTTACTAATTTAGCGACAGGTAATGGTCTCATTAGGCAAGGTATCATTAAATTTGATACAGATGGAAGGCTACAAGGCATTCCAGAAGGATTCGAAGACGCAATTCCAGTTCAGAGAAACAATGGTAGCACTGCTAGCAATATCACCATTGATTGGGAAAATACGCTAAGTGATATTACTTCTGGTAATGTAAGCCAAACTAAAGCCCCAAATAATGTTGAAATTATCCAAGGCGATGGTCAGGGAGCTGGAACTTTAACTAAGTTAGAAGTCAGCCCTGATGGTTATATTGTCGGAACTTTCAGTAGTGGTGAAAATAGAAAGCTTTACAAAGTTCCAATGGCTGTATTTGCTAATCCAAACGGTCTTGTGGCTGGTGGTAATGGTACTTTTGAAATTACCCGTGAGTCTGGAGATTTTCTTCTTAAAGAAGCAGGAGTTGGTGGCGCAGGTAGAACTCTTGGCGGAGTGCTTGAAGCATCAAACGTTGATACGACAGAAGAGCTACTAAAAGTTCAAGAACTGAGTAACGCAATTCGTGCCAACGCAAGAGTTGCTGCTATTGATAACGAGAACTTTAAGAACATTTTGTCTGAACTTGCTAGATAAATGTCTCCTGAGCTTAGAACAGTGATGCTGAACTATTAGTCATCCTGAGCTTGACTGAAGCTTGCGCCTGCCTTCGTTTTAAGTCATCCTGAGCTTGACTCAGGATCCCAGGAGGTAGAAGGAAAGTTAATTATACTCCTATTGCCCGAGATCCCGGGTCAAGCCCGGGCTTCATATATCGCCCGGGATGACTGTTGGGCTGTTATGGCTGACTTAAAACTGTCATCCTGTCGGGATGACGCAACTACTCATTAAATATTGTAATTTTTTCTGATAATAGGCGAGAGTTGGGAATTAGATGCTTTGATTTATCGTCCTGAATTGTAGTATATCTTAGGTCTATATCTATAACTATTCCTTCAACTTCTAGCAGAGATACATGCGCATTAATTTCCACAGTTTTATAAAATATTATCATTATTCCAGCTATACTGTTTACTAATACATCTTTTAGAGCATAACCGATAGCAAATCCTGTTAAACCAAGCCCCGCAACTAAAGCGCTGATATCAACTCCCCAAGTGCCAAGAACAGTCAATAGGGCGGTAATCCAAATCGCTATGCTTACAGACTTACCTAAATAAACTACAGCAGAATTCTTAGATGATTTTTTTGACCTAGCCTGAATTTTATTAAACACTGGCTTGCAAATTAGCCAAAGTATAAAAAACGGAACAATAGCGATAAGGCCCGAGATGAATTGAGGCATAAATTCTTGTAGATGTCGAAATAGGCCAGAATAATTTTCCATTTTTATAACCTCATTTATCATTCCCGCTCACCTTTTGTCGTTACTGCGCCTGCCTTTGGCCTGGGATCTTCTTCCATTGCCCCAGATACCGGATCAAGTCCGGCATGACTTCATATATCGCCCGGGATGACCTCCAAAGACGGTAGATGACTCGTTGTGTTTAGGGTGGCCGCAGTCACTAACGCTCCTTCGTCATGACGTTCTCGTGAGTTACGCTATTGTCTTGACCGGTTGAGGTGCATCTCAGCAAAATCCCAATTTATCATTTTTTCAATAAAAATAGATACATAATCTGGGCGTTTGTTTCTATAGTCGATATAGTAAGCATGTTCCCACACATCACAAGCTATTAACGGGTCTAACCCTTGAGTTAAGGGTGTTTCTGCATTTGCTGTTTTGACGATTTGAAGTTTTTTATCTTTTGCATTATGAACTAGCCATGCCCATCCGCTACCAAACTGAGACACCGCAGCTTGTTTGAACTCGGTAACAAAGTTGTCATAAGAACCAAAGTTAGTATTAATAAGCCCAGCTATATTACCATGAGGCTTTCCGCCACCATTTGGCTTAATTGAGTGCCAGAAAAACGTATGATTCCAGATTTGAGCTGCATTATTAAAAATTGCTGCATTAGAGTTGCAAGATCTTGCAATAATCTGTTCAAGATCCATTTCAGTAAATTCCTTATTATCTTTAAGTAGGTTATTCAAATTGGTAACATAAGCGTTATGGTGTTTGCCATGATGGTAATCGAATGTTTCCGGAGAAAAATGTGGAGAAAATGCCTTCTTTTCGTAAGGCAATTCTGGTAACTCAAAAGGGTACTTGTCTTGGTTAGAATAGTTACAATATGTCATTTTTATTTCCTCATTTTACATTAACGTTACAAATAGTGCGCATTTCGTCTATATCTCCGCTGCAATGAAGTGCTAAATCACATCCGGCATCAAGGCTCATTCTAGTCACTTTAGCAAGGCTTTCAAGAAATTCAGTCTTAGATTCGGCTAATTTCTTTTTGCACAACTCAATTATCTCCAAATTAGTAATTTGATGAGTATTTATGTCGAACAATTCCATTAAGGATTTAGAATAATCTTCTCTCCATACCAAATTACTTTGAGCAAGCTCTATTACTTTTTTAAGCGTAGAGCGTTTTTTTCCTATCTCGCCATGTAAGGCATACATGCATAAATCATCTGATACTAGTTTGCCTTTAAAGCCTATATTATTCCTAATATAATCTACAACTCGCTTAGATATTGTGGCAGGCAGCAGAGGGTCGATTGATGAATATACAATATGCGCTGTCATTGCCCATACTTTTTCACCAATCAATTCTCCAAATACCTTAAAATCAGTCGCCTCTAGTTCTTCAAGAGATGTATCTACAACTGGTAAATCAAAATGACTATCGACAAAGGCCCGTCCATGCCCAGGAATATGCTTGATAAATGGTAAGCCTCCAGAATGCTGTATTCCAGATATAGCTGACTTACATAAATCAACCACTTTTTCAGGGGTATTTCCAAAGCTTCTATCGCCGATAACGTCACTTGCTCCTGCAAAAGATAAATCGCAAACTGGAGCACATGGTGAATCTATACCAAATTCCTTTAGCTCAGACATCAGTTGAATATAATTAGCCTTCAACTCACGTTTTGCCCTTAACCTATCTTCATTGTAAATATTGGAAAAATGCTCGGCTGATGGATAAAGCCTGGCTCCAATTGGCGGCTTAATTCTTGCTATTCTACCGCCTTCTTGATCCACAAATATAGGTATTTTTCTCTCTGGATACAAGCCTTTGAGTACACTAGTTAGTTCGAGCAGTTGCTTTTTAGATTCAATATTACGAGAAAAGAGAATAAACCCGGCAGCCTTATGTTCACTAAATAGATCTATTTCTTCTTTAGTAAGCTTTGTGCTGCTAATACCGAAAATTATTGGTACAGTCATAATACTAATAAGTTTTTTAATTTTGTTTATGCGATCTATCTAGATTACCAATACTGGAGAATTTATCAACATAATATAGCTGCACGTTCCCCACGGCTCCATTTCTGTGTTTGGCAATCAATATTTCTGCTATATTATGAGCCTTATCAAGTTTTTCTTGCCATTCGGAATATTTCGGATCACCAGGGGCCGGTTCTTTTCGGCGCAAGTAATATTCCTCTCTATATAAAAACATTACTAAATCAGCGTCTTGTTCAATTGAGCCCGATTCGCGCAAATCAGAAAGTAGTGGCCTTTTATCTTCTCTTTGTTCTACCGCTCTTGAAAGCTGAGATAGCGCAATAACAGGGACGCTTAATTCTTTAGCAATCGCTTTAAGGCCTTGAGTAATCTCAGAGATTTCTAGAACTCTGTTTTCAGATTTATTAGAACCTCTAAGTAATTGTAAGTAATCGACAAAAATAATGCCTAAATTGTGTTTTCTTTTAAGCTTTCTTGCTCTAGCTCTAACAGATGAAATCGACAGAGCAGGGGTGTCGTCTATAAAAAATGGCATTTCGGACAATTCTGCTGCTGCTTTGCGTAAATCATTATAATGCTCCTCATTGACCTTACCATTACGCAGATTTGTCGAATCGACGCGCGCCATCATAGAAAGCAGACGACTTGCCAACTGCTCTGACGACATTTCTAAAGAAAAAAATCCTATTGCGGGAGGTTTTTCACCTTCCATAGTCTTCCGCTGCAAAGCTTTGCAAGCATTAAAAGCAAAGTTAATAGCAAATGCAGTTTTGCCCATTGATGGACGACCAGCAACTATAATTAAATCAGAATTTTGAAAACCAGAAAGCTTATTATCTAGGTCAAGATAACCTGTCGAAATACCTGTAATATGGTCAGTATTCTTCATAGCTCTATTTATGCTACTGAGTGATTCAGCAACAGATTCTCTCATCGTAATAAAGCCTTTTTCTTTCATGCCCTCACTTGCAAGAAGGTAAAGTTTAGTTTCAGCAATTTCTAGCTGTTCCGGCGCTCCTTGCTCTAGAGTAGAATTATAAGCATCATTGACAATCTCTTCACCAATAGTGATCAAATTCCTTTTGATTGCCGAGTCGTAGATTATTTTACCATAATCGTAAGGATTGATCACGACCATAGCGATCGTCGTTAATCGAATAATATATTCATTACCATTCAATTCTTGATACAAAGGATCTTTCTCAAGCATAGATTTTATGGTAACAGGGGTAGCAGTTAAACCTTTTTCAACTAGTATTTCTATAGCATTATAGATTTTTTGATGAAGTTTTTCGTAAAAATGTTCCGCTTTTAAGAACTCATTTATTTGCTCAATTAAATCACTGTTAATAAGAACAGCCCCAAGCAACATCTGTTCAGCATGTACATTAGCTGGTAATTTTCTTAATAAATCGTGCTCTAGTAATGTTTGATTCATACTCACTACACACCTCTTAAGAATTTATCAGCTTCTAAAGCGGCCATACATCCAGTGCCTGCAGCAGTTACTGCTTGACGATAAATTTTATCTTGAACATCTCCAGCAGCAAACACTCCATTTATATTAGTTTTAGTGGAATTTGAGTCAGTAATTATATAACCTTCTTCATCCATCGTTATTTGATCTCTAAACATGTCTGTATTTGGCTTATGTCCAATAGCAATAAATACCCCCTCACACGCCAGAGTTGAGATCTCGCCAGATTTAATATTTTTAATTTTTACACCCGTTACAGATTTAGGATTGCTAGTACCAACAACTTCCTCTAATACACCGTCCCAAATTACTGATATTTTATCATTTTCAAATAGTCTATCTTGAAGTATTTTCTCGGCTCTGAATTCATTTCGGCGATGAACAATATAGACTTTTTTGGCGTGATTAGTAAGGTATAACGCTTCTTCAACAGCGGTGTTTCCGCCACCTATTACTACGACATCCATGCCTTTAAAAAAGAATCCATCACATGTAGCGCACCCGGACACTCCAAAGCCTTGAAATTCTTGTTCCGACTTAATTCCAAGCCACTTAGCTTGAGCTCCTGTACAAATTATTATGCTATCAGCTTCGTATAAATTTCCCGACGCTGTGTAAGCCTTAAATGGTTTTGTCTTAAGCTCAACTTTTTCAATATAGTCATAAACAAGCTTGGTACCGACTTTTTCTGCCTGCTTCTCCATTTCTTGCATCAACCAAGGGCCTTGAATTGTTTCAGCAAACCCAGGGTAATTTTCAACGTCAGTAGTAATAGTTAACTGACCACCTGGTTGCATTCCATGGATCAAAATAGGTTCTAATGACGCTCGTGCTGCATAAATTGCGGCACTTAAGCCCGCCGGTCCTGAACCAATAATAAGGACTTTAGTTTTAGTGATAGATTGTTCCATATTGTACCGTAATTTAAGTTTTATTTTTTATTATGTAGTCAGAACTCCTTCGAGGAAAATTGTAGCCATAATGGGCATGTATAGTAAAACAAAGAGCAGAGAAAGCAATACTGCAGTTGCGACTTTCTCTGGATAAATTTTATACAGTGACGCTAGTACAATCCTATTGGTGGCCATTGGTGCAACACATAGCATTTGTAAGGCGTTATAATAGTTGACGTCGAGCCATTTAAAATATAAACGATCTAGCAAAATAAATATGTTGAATAGCATAGGGTAGAACAGGAACTTACTAGCAAATGCTGCAGCAGTAAATTTTATGTCAAACTTAAATTCTTTAATATTCGACAAGGCAAGTCCAATAGTTACCATACCTAATATCGAGAAAGCCCCTCTCATATTATCAACGAAGTCATCCAAAAAATCAGGTAAATGGAACCCTAAAAGGCTCATTATACAACCAAAGAAAAATGCATTTAAAATAGGTAATCTTGCTACTCGCAATACGCTTTGCTTGAATGTTCCAACACTTCTTGCGCAGAAATAGCAACCAACTGAAGCTTCGCAAATAGCAATACCGATCAAGCCAAGTGCATAAATACTAAGGGTATGATCATCAAATAACGCAGCTGCAATAGGCAAAACTACGTAACCGCTGTTTCCAGTTCCAGCAGATAGGGCTAAAATATTTCTATGTGAATCCTGCCAAACTTTTCCATATAGCCAGTAGCTAAAAAGGCTTAACATTGTGCACAAAGTAAAAGTTAGCGCCGTAATTCCAAGAGAATTAAACGTTAGCTCGGCACTTGTTGGAATGGCAAAAAATACAATAGGAGCAACAAAATAGAATAGTAAAGAAGCTATGCTATCCTTTTCTACATTCGAAAATCTACCTGATAAAAATCCAATTAATACGCTCAGTAGTGAAGACAATACCTTAAAAAATACTAGACTAAATACTGCCATAATAAAATTAAATTTTTAATAAACTGATATTTGTGGTGAGTTGTTGAATAGTCCATTATAACAATTTACTCAAAATCAATCTACCGAATATTTGGCTATTTTTACCAGATTATGTTAATTGTAAAAAACTCTTGAATGTTGAGTAGGAACGCTATATATTACGAGGCTTAAAAAGTCTGAAACATAAAAGAGCTCGCAGGGCTCAAGAAGATAATTTTTGGAGATTTAGTAAAATGAGTGAAGCATTAACTCTAGCAGCAGAACTGCGTGAAGAATTGGGAACCGGGGCTTCTAGAGCTTTGAGGAAAAAAGGTATGGTGCCAGCAACAGTCTATGGAGCAGGTAAAGAACCTTTATCAATTGCAGTAGAAGAAAAGGAAATCACTAAATATTACAGAAAGCCACAGTATATTTCTCAGCTATTTGAACTTGAAATTGGCCAAAAGAAATTCAAGGTTCTGCCAAAAGCTATTCAACTTCATCCAATCACTGATATTGTAAGCCATGTTGATTTTGTCTTTTTAGAAAGCAAAATGCAAAAAATGCATGTACCAGTTGTGTATTTAAATAAAGATAGTTGTCTAGGTGTTAAAAGAGGTGGTTACTTCAATACAGTAAAAAGATTCTTAACAATTCTTTGCCCAGTAGGAAACTTACCACGCAAAATAGAAATCGATGTTAGTTCAATGCTAATAGGATCTTCATTGAAAGCAAAAGATGCGCCTATACCAGTAGGTACTAAGCTTTTAGAGAACCCTAGTTTTGTTATAGCATCAATTGTTGGTAAAAAAGGTAAATCTGATGAAATTGATGAAGTTACACCACCAGCTGAAGCTGCTAAAAAATAAGCATCTAACAGCCCTCAATGTCATTCCCGCTCCAAGCGAAATCTAGTCTTTTTCACCGTTTTGCCATGGATTACCGCGCCTCGCGCGGAAATGACAAAAAGGAGAGGAAAACCTTTGTAAAACATTTTTGACGGATCAACTAAGTAATGTTTCTAATTGTTGGGCTTGGTAATCCTGGTAGAGAATATAGCGATACCAGACATAATGTTGGGTTTATGACTCTAGATAAATTATCTAGAGAATATAAGCTAACATTTCAAAACAAGCCTAGATTTCATTCTCAACTTGCACTAGGGGATTCTGACTTAGGAAGTATTATACTTTGCAAACCAGAAACTTACATGAATCTATCTGGTGAGGCAGTGCAGTCTCTTTCTTCTTACTACAAAATTTCCTCAAGTAAGATTATAGTCATTCATGATGATATCGACCTATCTATTGGCAAGATAGGATATAAATTAGGAGGCGGAGCAGGTGGACATAACGGCTTAAAATCCCTAGATAAGAATATTGGGCCAAACTACCATAGAATCAGGATAGGAGTAGGAAGACCAGAAGATCCAACTTACGATATTTCATCGTTTGTACTTGGAAAATTTTCTCAAGAAGAAGAATCAATTATTTTTAGGAATATTGATTTAATCACTAGCAAGATACAGTTCTTAATTACTGGTGATATTGAAGCATTTAAAAAGGCAATTTCTGTTTAAAGATAGCGCACGGAATCGCTTTGTGTTATGCTGGGCATTGAAATAATAACGTCGTATGGCAAGGCATTCTGAACGTTCTATTAGTCATCCTGAACTTGATTGAAGCTTGCGCCTGCCTTTGTTTTAAGTCATCCTGAATTAAATTCAGGATCTCATACAATAGAAGAAGATACCGGATCAAGTCCGGTATGACGGATGTAATAAGTCCATCCTGAGCTTGACTCAACAACAAGAAATATTAAGTAAGGAACACTAATTATGAGACTAAAATGTGGAATCGTTGGTTTACCTAACGTTGGTAAATCAACTTTATTTAATGCCTTAACTGCAAGCAGCAATGCAGAAGCAGCAAATTACCCTTTTTGTACGATTGAACCAAATACCGGTATTGTACCAGTGCCGGATTCTCGACTGGATAAGTTAGCTCAAAATGCTGGTTCTGCTAAAATTATACCTGCGTTTATTGAATTTGTTGATATCGCTGGTCTTGTTAAAGGCGCCAGTAAAGGGGAAGGGCTTGGTAATCAATTTTTATCCCATATTAGAGAAGTTGATGCCATTATCCATGTTCTTCGTTGTTTTGAAGATGCAGATATTACTCACGTACATGGCAAGGTTGATCCTGTTGAAGATGCAGAAGTAATCGAAACAGAGCTAATAATCGCTGATTTAGATTCGGTTGATAAGCGTCTGCCTAATTTAATAAAAAAAGCTAAGACAGATAAAGTACTGCAGTTGCAAGTAGAACTCCTAGAGATTTGTAGAAAGGTGCTAGAGGAGGGCAAGCCTCTTAGATCACTGATAGGAAAAATTGACAAAAAAGAACTCGCTGCACTGCAATTGCTTACCTCAAAACCAATTTTATATGTGTGCAATGTGCTAGAATCTGAAGCAATATCTGGTAATGCTCATTCACAAAGGGTAGAACAAAAAGCAGCTTCTGAAGGCGCAAATGTAGTAATTATTTCCTCTAAAATTGAAGCAGAAATTTCTATTTTGGAGGACCAAGGAGAAAAACAAGAATTCCTTGAAAGCCTTAATCTATCAGAACCTGGTCTTAGTAAAATTATTAAATCAGCGCATTCTCTTCTCGGCTTAAAGTCATTTTTTACAATAGGACCAAAAGAAGCTCATGCTTGGACTTTCGTAAGTGGATCTCTTGCGCCTGCTGCTGCTGGTATTATACATACCGACTTTGAAAAAGGTTTTATTAGAGCTGAAGTTATTTCTTGTGAAGAATATCTTGAAATCGGCAGTGAGACTAGAGCAAAAGAACTTGGCAAAATGCGAGTAGAAGGAAAAGATTACGTTATGCAAGACGGAGATGTTGTACATTTTCGGTTTAATGTTTAGTAAATAGTTATGAAAGTAATAGGACAAGTTCCACCAATTTTGCTTTATTGCCTTATATCTCTTTCAATACTGACTGAGACAGTCTATTCAGCAGCACTTCCTGAGATAGCCAACCAGCTAAATACTGACGGCAGCATTGCTCAGTTATCAACAACGGCTTACTATATTGGTTTTGCCTTAGGTATTTTTACTTTAGGCAGAATATCAGATATTTACGGCAGAAAGCCGGTAGTATTATTGGGCATTAGTTTCTATATTATAGCTACTTTTATTATAAGTAAATCTACTAATATAGAAATGTTTATTTTATTTAGATTTGCTCAAGCCTATGGTGCAAGTGTAGGATCTGTAATCGCTCAAGCTATGGCGCGTGATTCCTATAAAGGATGGGAATTATCATATGTGTATGCTAGTGTTTCAACCATAATGGCCTTTGTTCCATCCATCGGCTCCGCAATAGGTGGGTATATCATCGAATATTTTGAGCAGTGGCAATATATTTTTGATTTTCTTATTTTGTTGTCAGGGATACTACTCATTGTATATGTAAAATTTCTTCCTGAAACTAACGCGTATATTGGTGCAGCAAAGAGCAACAGATTTTTTAACGTTTTAAAAGTTGCATTAAGGGACAAAACGCTTCTTACTTATGCTTTTATAGTCGGAGTATATAACGGCATTTGCTTTGGTTTTTATATCCAGGCACCGTTTATTTTTATTGAAAGATTAGATATGTCTCCATCAAATTATGGCAAACTGTTTTTAGCTCTGAGCGTTGCAAACTTATCAGGAGGATTAATTACCAGAGTTCTAATTCGTAAATTTGTCAGTACGCTTAAAGTGCGTATCGCTGGTTTTATCCTAAGTGCAATTGGCTGTACTACGCTATTAATCGGCTCACAAATTGATACGGAAGAGGCGACATATGTTGCGCTGCTAATTTTTGGACCAATGGCAATACATCTTATGGGACATGCTATGGTTGTACCAATGCTGCTACGGCATGCGCTTGAGGATTATCACAAAGTAACAGGATCTGCTGGTTCTATCTTTGGTTCGATGTATTATCTGATGACCGCTGGGGTCAGTTTTATGATCTCAATATTTCATAGCAATACAATAAATAACTTTGCTTATTTATTTGCAGCGTTATTCTCAATTTCTCTTATGTTATTTTATTATAGTAACAGAAAGCCAAAAAACTTCAATGTTGGTTAAGCGTTGGTTAAGCTGCTAAGCTTATTTAATTTTATTTAATTAAGGCATTTCCGGCGGAGAGACTTTTATACATATACTTTCCATAATATGGATTATGGAACTCACTGTGGTATCTTGTTCTGTGTCGATAAACGATACAAGCTTTAGTCATCCCGAATTTAGTTCGGGATCTCAGACAACAGAATTTCCTCATGACGGCCTTGTTGCTCGAGATCCTAGGCCAAAGGCAGGCGCAAGCTTCAATCAAGTTCAGAATGACAGCTCAAGTTGCTAGTAGTTGAAATTAATATATTTATTAACTAAATACTCGTCTAATCCTTCACTAGAACCCTCAACTCCAAATCCTGAAGCTTTTCTGCCACTAAACGGCGCTTTTGCTGTTGCAGGAAATGAGGAGTTAATTGAAACCATGCTAAAATCAAGCCTAGATGCAATATAGTTTGCTCTTCTTATATCCTTTGAATATACATAAGATTGAAGCCCATATTCAGTGTTATTAGCTCTACTGGCAACCTCTTCTACAGAAGTAAATGAATAACAAGCAATCACGGGGCCAAAGATTTCGGTGGTAAAAATATTCATATCATCTGTACAATTTTTTATAACAGATGGTTCCATGAAATTACCATTATGCCCACCACCACATATGATCTTTGCTCCCTTCTGCTGCGCATCTTGAAGTAAAAGATTAATTTTTTCAACAGCTTGAGCATTGATCAAAGGTCCAATTTTATTGGATTCTATAAATCCATCCCCTACTTTGCAGGTGCTAAATTTTTGTGCAACTAATTCAACGAATCTGTCATAAATTGGAGCCTCTATAAATATCCGATTCGGAGAAGTGCAAGATTGACCACCAGAGCGGACCTTAATTGCAACTAAATCATCCGATACTTTATCTAAATCACAATCAGCAAATACAATATATGGTGCATTTCCACCTAGCTCTAGTGAGAGTTTTCTTAATGCGTTTGCTGATTTTTCATATAATAATTTCCCTACTCTTGTTGAACCAGTAAAAGATAATTTACGAATCCTGAAGTCCCGACACACTATATCACCAAATAATTTGGCATCACTAGTAACTACATTTAAGACACCAGCTGGCAAACCGGCTTCTTCAAGAAGCATAGCTTGAGCCAATGCTGAAAGAGGTGTAAGCTCGGAAGGTTTGAGGATAACACTGCAACCGGCAGCAATTGCGGGTGCAATTTTTCTAATCACCATAGCGCAAGGAAAGTTCCAAGGAGTAATCGCTGCTACTGGACCAATCGGTTCTTTTTCAGCAATGAGTTTATGTTCATATGAATTTCCAGGCCTTACATATGTACTACTAGACTTAATAATACAGGCAAACCAGTCGATAAAGGATTCACCGTACAAAATTTCTTTCCGAGATTCAGCTAAGACTTTGCCTTGCTCTAGAGTAAGCAACTCAGTCAGTTCTTTTAAATACTGATGCTGTAATTCTTGCCATTTTCGTAGTATTTCATAACGCTGGTCAACTGTCGATTCTGCCCATGATTTTGCTGTTTTACAGGTGTTATCAACTGCTCTCATTATATCCTCAGCCGATGAGCTCGGTACATATCCAATTATTTTGCCGTTTGATGGATTCTCAACTTCAATAATCTCTTTTTTAGAAAACCAATCTCCAGCAATATAATTTTTACCATTAATTCGTTCCAATATTTTTTTTGTGCTCACTAGAAATACCTACTGCATGCTTGTAAATAAGAATACCCTGTCACTAACGTTAAAATAGCCGCTATCCAAAGACTTATATGCCCTACTAAATCAAGGGAGGCTATGCCTGAACCAACAGATCCAACAATAAGCATTGTCATAGCAACCATCTGTATAGTTGTTTTAACTTTGGCAAGTCTGCTTACCGGTATACTAACCTGCACCTGAGCTAAAAACTCTCTAAAACCAGCAACAACAAACTCACGTGCAAGAATCAGTAAGCAAGGTATTTCATCCGCCCTATTGTCTTTTACAAGCATAACTAATACGCAACCAACCAAAACTTTGTCAGCTATTGGATCAAACATTCTACCAAAGCTAGACATAAGATTATATTTTCTAGCCAAATAGCCATCAAAAAAATCAGTTAAGCTGGCAAAAGCAAATACAATTCCCCCGACCCTATGAGCAAACTTAGAATCCTCAAAATAAAATGTCATTACTATAATTGGGATCGATACGAGCCTTATTATAGTCAGATAATTTGGTATATTCTTATCAATTTGCATTTCTAGCTACTTAATTTTCTATGATAGTATATTTCATTATAGGAATCATGCTCCCCTCTATTATCTCTGAAGACTGCTGGGCAACTTGTACAGCTCCTAGCTTTTCGTAAAATCCTCGAGCGTTTTCATCACTTAGGAATTTAAAATACTTTACTCCTTCATTTCTTAGTTCGAAAATAACTTTATTCCAAAGCAAAGTTCCAAGACCTGCTCTAATACTATCTGGTTCAATATAAAACTTAGCTTCGCTAAGTTCCTCGTTTTGACTCGGTGCTATGCAAAAGAAACCTTTGATTTCACCATTTAATTCTGCGACGTAACATACTGATTTATCTAGAAATTCTGGAGTGATTTCTAATTGCTTTACTACTTGTTCTATTTGTGAAACAGAATAATCCCAGATCGCAAGAGAACGGCTCATTATGTTGCGTAATATTTCAATATTATCTGGTCGTTTTTTTCTTATAATGTAGTGATTTTTCATAATTATATATCTAATATATCTAAATTTTCTAACAAATCCCAGATATGCAATTGGTAAACAATAAAGCACCACAAGTCAACAAACAACTATAGTGCTAATAATAGAATTTTGCCTTCTTGTATTGTAGTGTATAGAATAGTTTTATAATTAATAATGAGTTTCAACCAATAATGACCCAGTTTTTTAACAATGCAGAGGATGCCATAGCCGGCGTATTGAGAGACGGAATGCTCGTACATGCGGGCGGGTTTGGCCTGTGCGGAATTCCCGAGAATATCATTTCAGCAATAGCCAAATCTGGAGTGAAGGATCTAACGGTAGTTAGCAATAACTGCGGTATTGATGATTTTGGCTTAGGTATTCTGTTGCGTAATGGTCAGATTAAAAAGATGATAGCATCATACGTTGGCGAAAATAAAATTTTTGAGAAAATGTACCTAGATGGAACTCTCGAACTCGAGCTTAACCCACAAGGAACTCTTGCTGAAAGAATCAGAGCCGCTGGGGCTGGCATTCCTGCATTCTATACAAGAACCGGGGTCGGAACAATTGTTGCTGAAGGAAAAGAGATAAGAGAGTTTAACGGCGAAAAATATGTAATGGAAAGAGGCATCCTTGCAGATGTTGCTATTATCAAGGGTTATAAGGCTGATAAATATGGCAATGTAATATACAACAAAACTGCCAGAAATTTTAATCCAATAATGGCAACAGCGGCCAAACTTACCATCTGTGAAGTAGAAGAAATTGTTGAAACCGGAGAGCTTGATCCAGCCAATATCCACACTCCTGCTATATATATTCATAGACTTTTTAAAGGTAAAAACTATGAAAAAAGAATTGAAAAAGTAACCGTAAGAACTAGAGAGGCGGAATAATGTCCTGGTCAATAGATGAAATGTGCCAAATTGCAGCGGAAATGGAAGTAAAAGACGGGCAGTTTATTAATCTTGGTATTGGTATGCCAACAAATATTCCGAACTTCATACCAAAAGGAATCAATGTCAGTTTTCAGAGCGAAAATGGTATGCTTGGAATGGGGCCATTTCCATATGAAGGCGAAGAAAATGCGGACCTAATTAATGCTGGTAAACAGACGATTACAGAACTCCCGCAAAGCAGTTACTTTGACAGTGCTGCATCATTTGCAATGATTCGTGGAAGTCATATCGATCTTACTATACTTGGTGCACTCGAGGTGTCAACCAGCGGCGATCTAGCTAACTGGGCAGTCCCTGGCAAAATGATTAAAGGAATGGGTGGAGCTATGGATCTTGTGGCGAATATTAAAAGAGTGGTGGTTCTGATGACTCATAATTCAAAAGATGGCGCACCCAAACTTGTCGATAAATGCACCCTGCCCTTAACCGGAGTTGCGGTAGTAGATAGAGTTATCACCGATATTGGCGTTTTTGATGTTGATCGTGCTGTAATGAAGCTTATTAAAAAGGCAGAATCAGTTTCATTCGATGATATTCTTCAAAGAAGTTCAGCAAAAATTGTTGATGGTAGATAGTTAGTCTCTCCGTTTGGAAATGCCTTGTTTTTATAATATTAAACCTCGGCCAATCTTTTGGCTTCGTCGTCAGAAATCAAGGCATCGATAAACTCATCTAATTTACCTTCTCTCAGTACTTCGTCGATTTTGTATAATGTTAAATTAATGCGATGATCACTTATCCTGCTTTGTGGAAAATTGTATGTTCTGATGCGTTCTGAGCGATCACCAGATCCGATTTGCTCTCTCCGAGAGCTTGCACGCTCTGCTTCTCTTGCTCTCCTTTCCTCTTCATAAATTCTAGAGCGTAAAATCTTCATTGCCTTTGCTTTATTTTTATGTTGCGATTTCTCATCTTGAATTGCCACAACAACGCCAGTTGGTATATGAGTAATACGCACAGCAGAATCTGTGGTATTTACGTGCTGTCCACCTGCGCCTGAAGCTCTGTAGGTATCGATCCTAAGATCTTTATCCTCAATTTTGATATCAACTTCTTCTGCTTCAGGAAGAACAGCCACAGTTGCAGCTGAAGTATGAATTCTTCCACTTGATTCTGTTTGAGGGACCCGTTGAACACGATGAACCCCAGACTCAAATTTTAATCTAGAAAAGACGCCATCGCCCTTGATTAGAGCTGAAGCATCTTTGTAACCACCAACTCCAATTTCAGAAATTGAAAGTATCTCAAATTTCCATCCTTTTAGGGCAGCATATCTTTGATACATAGTAAATAAATCTGCTGCAAACAAGGCCGCCTCTTCTCCGCCAGTACCGCCCCGGATTTCAATTATCGCTCCTTTGCTATCAGCTTCGTCCTTCGGTAGTAGTGCAACTTTCACCTCATGTTCCAGTCTGGCTAATTTGACATTTAACTCTCTAACCTCTTCTTCCGCCAGCTCTTTTGTTTCATGATCAATATCAGGATCATTTACTATTTCCTTCGCCCCGCCCAGATCAGTTATTGCTTTTTTATACTCAGAAATTTTTTCTACAATCGGCTCGAGCTCAGAATAGTCCTTAGATGCTTGAACAAAACCATCTCCCCTTATGCCGCTAGCAAGTTTCTCTGAAAGTTCATTTTGCCGTTGTAAGATTTTATCTAAATTACCTTCAAAGCTCATTCATACCTTCTTGATGACATAATTTTACTTCTGGCAGCAGCAACGCGTGCTATTGGAATACGATATGGAGAACATGAAATATAGTTCATACCTGCGCGGTGGAAGAAATCAATAGAGTAAGGATCGCCTGCATGTTCACCGCATACACCAATTGTAAGTTTCGGATTAACTGATTTCCCTTTTTCTATTGCCATGTTAATCAGCTTCCCCACTCCTTCAATGTCAATTTGAGCAAAAGGATCGCGGAGAAATATTTTTTTATCAATATAATCGGGCAAGAATGAGCTAATATCATCTCTTGAAATGCCATATGTTGTCTGCGTTAGGTCGTTTGAACCAAAGCTAAAATACTCAACGTGATTTGCGATTTTATCAGCCGTAAGAGCAGCCCTAGGCAATTCGATCATTGTTCCGAGTTTTACATTGAACTTTGTTTGGTACTTTACTTCCATTGAATCAATGGTTTCGCGTACATAACCATTGATTTTTTCTAGTTCTTTTACATCAGAAATCAGGGGTATCATTAGCTCCAAAATACAATGAGTATTTTGCTCTGATTGCACTTGAACAATCGCTTCAAGCATTGCCTCCACTTGCATGATGTATATTTCCGGATACGAAATGCCAAGTCTACACCCTCTATGACCTAGCATAGGATTTATCTCGTGAAGCGCATGCAGCCTGTGATCTATAAGCGAAATCGGTATATTCAAAGCCTCAGCTAGTTGTAGCTTATCTTTTTCCTCAGTTGGCAGAAATTCGTGCAATGGCGGATCAAGAAGCCTAACATTAACTGGCTTTCCAACCATAATTTCAAACAAAGATTTAAAGTCGGCCACCTGAAGTGGCTTAAGCTTTTCGATCGCACTCAGTCTTTGCTCATAACCTTGAGCTATAATCATCTCTCTCACTAGTGGGATCTTTTTATTGTCAAAAAACATATGCTCTGTTCTGCATAAACCTATTCCACTTGCGCCAAATTTAAGTGCTACATTCGCGTCAAGAGCAGTTTCCGCATTAGCTCTAATTTCAAGCCTTCTCTCTTGATCAGCCCATTCGAGTATGGTATTAAACGATGCAGAAAAGCCTGGTTCTACCAACTTAACATCGCCAACAATAATTTTACCAGTTGATCCATCTATCGTTATTGTATCGCCTTGCACAACCTGATGACCAGAAGCGGTGGTAAATATTTTTTTCTTTTCATTGACTATTAAGCCATGAATGCCACATACACATGGCTTGCCCATTCCTCTTGCAACTACAGCGGCGTGAGACGTCATGCCGCCTCGTGCAGTAATTATCCCAACAGAAACATGCATACCCTTAATATCTTCTGGGCTAGTATCGTTTCGCACCAAAATCACTTTATGATGATGCGCCAAATCTTCAGCGTCATAGGGTGAAAAAACTACTATACCTGTATTAGCTCCAGGTGATGCAGGCAAACCAGTTGCGATTACTTGTGGATTAGACGAGTAATCAATAGCAGTATGCAGAAGTTGATTCAAAGAGTCTGGCTCTATTCTCATAAGAGCCTCACACTTATCTATTACTCCTTCACTTACCATATCAACAGCTATTTTTACAGCCGATGCTGCCGATCTTTTTCCTCTTCTTGTTTGGAGGATATATAATTTACCTTCTTCAATAGTAAATTCAATATCTTGCATATCTTTGAAATGCGACTCAAGCTTATTACATACTTGAACTAATTCCTCATATTGCTTTGGCATTTGCTCTTGCATCGATCTGCCATCACCACCATTGGATGCTAATATTGAAAAAGGGGTCCTAATGCCTGCAACAACATCCTCGCCTTGCGCATTAATAAGAAATTCACCGAAAATTTTTCTCTCTCCATTAGATGGGTTTCTGGTGAATACCACTCCGGTGGCTGAATTATCATCTTTGTTACCAAACACCATAGATTGAATGGTTACCGCTGTACCTATGTCGTCATCGATATTATGAATTTTGCGATAAGCTATCGCCCGTGGACTCATCCATGATTTTAACACCGCTTCGATAGCGCATTTGAGTTGCTCGATTGGGTTTGATTCAAAGTCTCTACCAGTGTATTTCCTAATTATTGCCTTATATTCAATAATTATTTTTTTTAAGTCTTCTTCAGTTAAATCACTATCTTTATTGACGTTGTTACTATTCTTATGATTGCCAAGAATTTCTTCAAAGTGATAACCTGAAATTTCAAAAACAACAGTAGCAAACATTTCTAAAAAACGCCTGTAACTGTCATAAGCAAACCTAGGATTTGATGTTATTTTTGCCAACGAGGCTGCGACTTCATCATTCATCCCAAGATTAAGTATAGTATCCATCATTCCAGGCATTGATATCTTAGAACCAGATCGAACAGAGATTAGTAATGGGTTAACTTCACTACCAAATTTCTTGCCAACTTCTCCTTCTAACTTATTGATAGATTCGTGTAATTCTTCTAAGAAACTTGGTGTCAAATGCGGTTGCTTTGCACAATATGTTTTACAAAGCTCGCTCGATATAGTGAATCCAGGTGGTATCGAGAGACCAAGCTTGCACATTTGTGCTAAATTAGCTCCTTTGCCCCCAAGTATATTTTTCATTGAAGAGTCGCCTTCTGAAGACCATTTGCCGAAATAATATATTAGCTTGTTCATGGAAGAATGCTCTCTATAAAAAGGTCTTGATAATATTGATAATGTATTGTGTATTGAACTCGCACTTTATACAATATTTATCGTCTCTTTTCAATTAAAATAGAGTGGTTGGTGGTGAATTTTGGTATCTTCAAACTATAGTCAATTTATGCTGAAAGAGATTTGATATGTCCTAAGTTGGCCCAAGTTAGAATTTGCTGGTCTTTAGTAATTAATGTGGCGCCGTGAACTTTTGTAGTAGCTACTATAATTCGGTCAGCTGGGTCACCGTGAAAATCATCGAGTAGCAGAACGCTTTCAGCCACGATTTCTGGCGATAAATCTTTGATCGATAATCCATTAATGTTTGATATAGACTCTAAAAAATCTTTGATAGGCTCGTAAATATTGATCCTTTTTTTAAATTTAAGCATAGCAATTTCCCATAAAGAGATTGAGCTTAAGAGTAATTGATTATTTTCTTGAGCAGAATCAATATAGTGTTTTATATCTTGTGATAATTCTTCTGGTTGTAAAATTGACCATAATAAAATGTGTGTATCTAGTACTATTAGATCATTCATACTCAGCATCCCATTGCACTTCAATATGATTTATTATATCGCCCTTAATTTCACCCTTTTCCTTTAACATACCGAATAAAGATTTCTTTTTTGTATCAAATGGTGTTATTTGAGCTATTGGCTTGTCCCTTTTAGTGATAATAATTGACTGATGTTTTGTTTGTAACTCTTCCATGATTTGTAAGCAATGCGACTTAAAGCGACTTATTGCAATTCTAGTAATCATTTTGTTTAAAATATTTAATTTATAATTACAATATAGTATGACTATATATAATAGTCAATTATTTATTTGAATATATAAATTCTATTATTGAAGTCTAAGTAGGCAAGTTCTAGAAAAAGCTCTCATCGCCTTTAGAGTCACAGGCATGTATGTATTCTTTATTTAACTCTACAACTGTCCATACCCAGATGATACAAATCAGTGTAAATACGCACATCAAAAATACTGAAATTGAAGAGTATGTAGCAGCCGGAAATATAACAAATATCATCGACTGGAGTAATGCACTAGTAGACTTACCAAGCTTAGTACCGATCATATCAGCTGCAGCTTTACCTCTAGTTTTAAGCTGCTCATCAAGTGGAACATATGACATTTCTTTGGTTGAATCAAACAAAGTATATTTGCTTGATTTACTCAATACATTTTGAATAGCACCGATTACAACAGCAAGCATAATTGGATCAGTAAATGCAAATGACATCATCATAAAGGTTGCTACAGGATCAAAATTCGCAACAACAAAAAAGCCGAGCCCTGTAACTAAAACCATAAGAGGCGTTATAACTGCAGCCGAAAGCCAACCTAACATCCTGACAATATTGGAGCCTAGTAACACAAAGAAAATTGTCAATATTCCTGTATAACTCAGGTAGCTACCGATAAACGTAGCAAATTCAGTCGGAGTCTTATATATTTTTGCAGCTTCTGCTTTCCATGGTCCTTCAACCAGATTAATTGCAATACCATAGCAAATAAGTAAAACAGTGATCAACCTTATGTACCTTGATTGAACAATCATCTGAAAG
The DNA here is from genome assembly GCA_947505405.1 of Rickettsiales bacterium. Classification (GTDB taxonomy): domain Bacteria; phylum Pseudomonadota; class Alphaproteobacteria; order Rickettsiales; family Rickettsiaceae; genus Megaera_A. The sequence goes on along the minus strand of CANNHR010000003.1, from coordinate 12,784 downwards.
CTTTCTTTTAAAGTAAGTTGGTTCTTCTTGACTCTAAATTGGAGGTTCTCAGCTGTAGCAATATCTAAAATTTTGTGATTCAAAACCCAAAATGCTCCGAGTGCCATTATTCCAAGAATCGTAACAACAGACATAACTATTTGAATCGACACTACACTGACTCCTCCTCCAAGCTCAAATATCTTAGTAAAGTAATCATTCATAACTTGTAAATTTATTAAAAATGTACCAGATAAGTATAATCCTGTTTGCCCTAATAACCCAAAAAGCGGATAGAATCTTTTGGACTCATCTACTGATGTAATTTTATTTACAAATTGCCAAAATAACAGCGCAAAAATAGCATTTGGCCATAACTCAGCTATTACATAAAACAGAGAGAAGCTCCAATTAGATAAGAGCAGTATAAACCATTTTAAATTCGGAAAACTAGCCACTAATTTATTTGCCGTCTCTGGAGACAAGTGAATTAGTTCATGATTAGGAAATAAGTAAAATGCAAATAAGAAAAAGAAGCTTAAAAATATAGCCATTATTAGGTAGAATATATTTTCTCCCTTCATGACGCTCACTAGTTTAACATAGATGATTGTCACTATGAATGCCGCCGGGAGGACACCCCAAAATTTAAGAAATGAAATTGTTTCAACACCGATCATAGTATTGATTACACTATCTTTCATCGCACGAATTAGGTTCTGAATTCCCAATATACAAAACATCAATAATGTAATAGACAAGAATTTCGGCAACTCATGTTTATGAATTGGCCAAACATAGTCTAGGAATTTTGTAAATTTTGAAGAGGACGGGGGAATAATTTCAGAAACTTCAGCAGTGTTTAAGTTGTTTTCTGAAATATACGTCATAAAATCGATCTACCCAAATGTTGTCCCATCGGCTAGGTCTGTATAGTATATAAACAGGTAGAGTGAGTCAAGAACAAAATAAATTCAGGATGACTAGTGCCGTTTCTGGCCTACTTCTCGCCATTGTAAGTCTAAAAATTAATATAATTCAATTAACTTCAATCTCATTATATCACTTTTTAGACTTACAATGGCGAGAGACCACTTAGTGGCGCCGTGCTCATTCAGACACTATTTTCCAAGCGCATTTTTCCTCTAGTGGCACATTTTTGTCAAGCCAGCTACGCTTGTTATGAACCGCTCATGACAGCGTAAGTTTAGGTTTTTAAAGACCTTATTTCATATAAGTTTCTAATTTTTCACGCAATATTTCAATTGAAACTCCTAAGATACTGGCTGCCTTGCTCATATCCCCAAGACAATAGCCAATAGTATTAAATACCATTCGTTTTTCGCTATCGGAAGAACCTATATCATGATGTGCGGTAGCTTCTTTTTCTCTTTCTTTGATATTTATGTCAATGGGCATAATCTCTGAGGAATCAGAGATTAGAACTGCACGATGTAGAACGTTTTCAAGTTCCCTAACATTTCCAGGCCATGAATATGATAACATTTGATCAAGAGCAGATTGGGATAATTTTTTCTCACTCAAGCCATTATTTTTTGTATATTTTTTTATAAAATAATTTGCCAGCAGCTCAATGTCTTGCCCTCTTTCTTGCAAAGAAGGCAGACCTATATTAATGATATTTAGTCTAAAATAAAGATCTTCTCTAAAGTTACCCTTCTCTATTTCTTTCTGCAAATCTCTGTTAGAAGTAGCAATAATTCTTAAATCCACCTTTACTGGAGAATTGCCACCAACTCTGTCTATTTCTTTTTCTTGAATCGCACGAAGTAATTTGGCCTGAAGGCGTGTATCCATTTCGCTAATTTCATCAAGCAACAAAGTGCCACCCGATGATTCTTCGAATTTACCAATCCGTCTGCTAACTGCACCAGTAAAAGCTCCCTTTTCATGACCAAATAGCTCTGATTCAAGCAAATTTTCAGGAATTGCAGCACAGTTTACAGCAACAAATGATTTATCTTTCCTTTTACTTTTGCTATGAATATAGCTCGAAAATACTTCCTTACCAGTTCCAGACTTCCCCGTGATCAGAACATTTGCATCTGATGCAGCTATTTTATCTGCTAGAGCAATCGAATCGAGCATAGGTTGTGACTTACCAATAATGCTAACTGAATTATCAGAAAGAGCAGCAAAAATTGCAGCTATCAGTCTCTCATCCGGCGGTAAAGGTAAAAACTCTCTGGCTCCAGACTTAATAGCTAAAACAGCATCCTTTGGAGAACATTGGACCCCGTATGCTATTACTGGCGTCGATATCTTTTCATTGTACATAGCTGTTACTAGTGATTTTATATCAAATTGTACATCTACCAAAACTAGATCAGCGCCCTTGCCTTGACACAAAAAATCTACACCTTGGCTACAAGACTCTACCATAACGACTTTTGCGTTCTTGGATCTTGCAATATCAATAGCTGTTTTAATTTCGCTATTAATATCACCGATAATTAAAAGTCTCATCTCATTTCCTGAAATTAATTTTACAGCTGCGATTTCTCGCACATTCGCGTCCTAGTATTATTAAATTAAGTATAGATTAATTCATTCAAAAACTCGCCATGGCGAGGAGCCTAAAAGGCGACGTGGCCATCCAGAGCGCAAACTTCAATTAAATGGGGCTGCCTGCCTTCGGCCCAGGATGACCCTTCTGGCCACGCTCCCTTGTGGTCACCGCCATGGCGGTTCATGGCTATTGCTCAAACACACTTTTTATCTATACTTAAATTTAACAATACTCGCGTCCTCACCTCCAAAGCGGTACAATAACATTCCATACACAGCCGTTGATCATAACTTTTTTTTCTGTAAGTCCCAAGTATTTTTCTTCCCAAAGAAGTCCTATAGCAAGATTTTTATAAAATGAGCATAATTTACCCGCTTTATTTCCATCCAAATCAGTTACTTGAGCACCTTGTTCTATGAAGGCAAAATTCGTGCCACACTGTAGTTTAAATATTTTCTTTCTGACTACCCCCTGGTACTTTGCTCGTGAAATGACTTCTTGACCAACGTAGCACCCCTTTTTATAGTCAATTGCATTTAATTCTTCAGCACCAAACTCAATTGGAATAGATTTCTCTGATACCAAATCTAAATTACCATCGACAATAGAGAAGTCATATTTGTTTTTAAGGTATAAATCGCTAACTTTATTTTGTAATTTGTTGATATTCTCTGTTTTTATTAAAGATCTAAATCCAAGTTTATTATATCGGGGATCTTGCAACGAAAATACTGTGTTCATTACTTTTGATTCTGAGTATAACATTGCATAAAATTCAGAAACATCACAGATTTCTATCCGACTCCTTAACTTATACATAGATAGACGCTTAATTAGAGTCGCACTACTGTTTTTATCGACATCTAAAAAATAAGATTCACTATTATCCTGGTACACAAAAAAATCATACAAATATCTGCCTTGATTATTTAAGAGATAATTGTACGTATATGTTTTGTTAACTACATCATTTGTGGTAAGGCTTTGAAGAAATTTTTGACTATCTGAGCCAAAGATATGAATAATGGCTCTATTGGTTAGAATTTCGAACATACTATATTTATTCCTGCATAATCTGATGAAAAATAACTTCAAGGTCTGGTTGAGATACGCTTAAATCTCTGATCTGGCCTCCTATCTCATTGATATTCTTTAGTATCTGAGAATAATTATCTCCACTAGCGTCATTCACCTGAAAACGAATTTTGTTTGCAGACAATATTTCAACCGAACCATTAGCAAATTCAACCATTGTGAGATCTACAGAAGTATTAAATTCAACATCTATATGTCTTGTGCCAAGATCATGAAGCAGATTGTGTTTCGTATCTTGCTTAATAATTTTTCCTTTATTGATAAAGGCGATTTCATCGCATAATTCTTGCGCTTCTGCAAGGTAGTGAGTTGTAATAATAATAGTCATTCCTTGCTTATTTAATGTTTTTACATACTCCCAAAGCTGCAGGCGAAGCTCTAAATCTACTCCAGCTGTTGGTTCATCAAGGATTAGCACAGACGGTGAATGAACCATCGCTTTGGCTATAAGAAAACGTCTTTTCATTCCGCCAGAAAGCTGCTGCGGAAAACTATTTTTTTTATCCCACAGACTAAGGGCTTTTAAGATTTCCTCTGTTTTACGAAAGCTTGGTTTAATTCCATAGTAGCCCGCATAAAATTCCAGCGCTTGATAAATTGGAAAGAATGTATCAAACGAAACTTCTTGGGGAACAATGCCAATTGATGATCGTGCCTTTTTAGGAAATTCATCTATTGAAGTACCCATAATTCTAACTTCACCATAAGTTTTTACTACAGTTCCAGCTAAAATATTTATTAAAGTCGATTTACCAGCACCATTTGGACCAAGCAGGCCAAAGATTGACCCTCTTGGAATCGCAAGATTTAAATCATCTAATGCTCTATGATTAGTGACATCTGATCGGCTCTCATTATATTTTTTTACCAGATTCTGAATGAGTATTGCATTTTCTGTCATCTATAAAAAACCACGAGTTTTACGAAACTGTTCAATAAATTAAATTGTGTTATATCGGTCATCACAAGGAGGCGTAGTCGATGTCACAAAGAATAAGTCCATGCCTAACATGTTTTGTGCCTACACGCATGTGCCTCGGCTCAAGATCCTCTCATACAACGAAAGAATAAGATACCGAGTAAGTCGGCGGTAGGACGACTTTTACCCTAGTCACATCACCTTTCATGCTTCTCGACACAATGGTTTTTTTTATTTACTGGCTTGCTTCAATAGCTGCACTTTCTTGCATTGCTGGCTTCGTATGGTCGTTATGAATATCCTTGATTAAAGCAGATAATTCACCGGTCTCAAACATCTCTCTAACAATATCACAGCCACCAACAAACTCTCCTGCGATATAAAGTTGGGGAATAGTAGGCCACTCGGCAAAATCTTTTATACCCTGACGTAAGTCTGGGTTTTCAAGCACATTGATATCCTTAAATTTTAAACCAAGCGTCTGCAATATACCAACAACCATTGCAGAAAAGCCGCATTGCGGAAAATCTGCAGTGCCTTTCATAAAGAGAACTACCTCATTTGTAGAAATCTGTTCGTTAATAAAATCAAAAATTTTGTTTTCATTCATAATTAATCCTTGATAAACAAAAGGTTGCGTCATTTTCCTATCTATTATATACAATTAGCAATATAAAATAAATATAAATTCGAAACAAGCTCTAGGCAAAGCATGACATCCTACGACAAAATAGAAAAAATATTTCAAATTTTTAGCGATGCTGATCCAACACCTAAAACTGAATTAGACTATACCAATAATTTTACACTAACAGTAGCCGTTATCTTATCGGCACAAGCGACTGATATTTCGGTAAATAAAGCAACAAAAAATCTTTTTGCCCAATTCAATACTCCTCAAAAAATACTTTCACTAGGAGAAACTAATTTAAAAACCTACATAAAAACCATAGGCTTATATAACTCAAAAGCAAAAAATATTATTGCACTTTGCCAGATTTTGATCGATAAATATAACTCGATTATTCCGGACAATTTTGAAGAGTTAATAAAATTACCTGGTGTTGGTAGAAAGACAGCGAATGTAATTTTGAATTGCGCATTTGCAAAACCAACAATGCCCGTGGATACACATGTCTTTCGCGTTGCACATAGAATTGGATTAAGCATTGGGAGGTCCCCGGAAAAAGTAGAACAGGATCTTTTAAAAAAAATACCCAAAAAATGGCTTTTTCATGCTCATCATTGGTTAATTTTGCATGGAAGGTACGTATGTAAAGCAAGGACGCCAATGTGCTTAGAATGTAATATATCGGCTTATTGCTCATATTACAAAAAAATGAAACTTAATACAGGTAAATAGCTATGAAATCAGAAGAAATACTTGATTATCCAGAAATAAAGCCTCTTTCGGGAAAGGCTGATAAGCTTCTTGTGTTACTCCACGGCGTTGGTTCTGATGGTCATGATCTTATTGGATTGGTTCCATTTATCCAAGAATCATTGCCTAATTACTATTTTATCTCTCCTCATGGCGTGGAACCTTATGACATGGCTCCATTTGGCAGACAATGGTTTAGTCTGAGAGATCGTGATAGTGCAACTATTTCGCAGTTAGTAAAAAGTAACTCTGCCAAGCTTCAGAAAATAATTGAAGATAAGCAAAAAGAACTAAGCGTAAGAAACTCTGATACAATTCTTGTTGGTTTTTCTCAAGGAACCATGATAGCGTCTTATCTTACTCTAATGCAAAAGGAGCCCTTTGCTGGAATGGTTGGATTCTCTGGTAGATTAGTTAAACCAACCGAGCTAAAAACAACATCCACTCCAATTTGTATAATTCATGGGCTTAATGATGATGTAGTACCAGCTAGTCAGAGTAAAGAATTTGCTAAATATTGTGAGAACAATAACATAAGTTACCAGTTGCATTTGATACCTAATCTGACTCATTCAATAGATGATGAGGGAATGCAATTTGCTTTAAATTTTTTACGTGGAATTTAAGTAGGAGATGTAGATGAATAAAGAACTGAATATATCAGACCCAGAAATTTATGCCGCAATAAACGCTGAAAAACTAAGACAAGAGCATAATATTGAACTTATCGCTTCTGAGAATTTTGTTAGTAAAGCAACCCTTGAAGCGCAAGGATCGATTATGACCAATAAATATGCCGAAGGTTATGCTGGTAAGAGATACTATTGCGGCTGTGAAGAAGTAGACAAAGCTGAAATACTTGCCATTGAGAGGTTGAAACAATTATTTAAATGTTCATACGCAAACGTTCAACCGCACTCAGGTTCGCAAGCGAATCAAGCGGTATATTTGGCTCTACTTACTCCAGGAGATAAGATTTTAGGTATGTCTTTGGATTGCGGCGGTCATTTAACACATGGAGCTGCTCCAAACCTTTCCGGTAGGTGGTTCAAACCAGTATTTTATGGTGTCGACCCTAAAACTTATTTAATTGACTACTCTGAAGTAGAAAGATTAGCATTGGAACATAAGCCTAAGCTTATTATTGCAGGCTACTCTGCATATACGCAAACTCTTGATTTTGCTAAATTCAGGGCAATTGCTGACAAAGTTGGTGCATTCCTCATGGCAGATATTGCCCATATCGCTGGAATCGTTGCAACTGGTAAGCACCCTAGCCCATTTCCGCATGCACATGTCGTGACTTCAACCACTCATAAGACTCTCAGAGGCCCTCGTGGTGGTATTATTATGTCTGATGACGAGGAAATAGGTCAAAAACTAAATAAAGCCGTATTTCCCGGCCTGCAAGGTGGCCCACTTATGCATATTATAGCCGCTAAAGCAGTTGCATTCAAAGAAGCTCTAACAGATGATTATAAATCTTATATAGACCAAGTATTATTAAATGCAAAGGCGCTTGGCAAGGCTCTTGTGGAAAGGGGGTATGATATTCTTACTGGAGGAACTGTAAATCATATTGTATTACTTGATCTCAGAAAACATGGACTTACAGGGAAATTAGCGTCAGAGTCATTGGATAGAGCTGGGATCACGTCAAATAAAAATACTGTTCCTTTTGACTCTACTTCTCCATTTATTACATCGGGAGTAAGATTAGGCACTCCAGCATGTACAACTCGCGGATTTAAGGAAAGCGAGTTTCGAATAGTAGGAAATTTGATTGCAGATGTACTAGATGGGCTCAAACAATCTGAAAATAACACTAAAATAGAGAAAGAAGTGTACGCTAAAGCAATTGAAATAACTAAAAAATTCCCTATTTATGAGTAATAAACTATGAACTCGATATCGGTGTCATTGCCCGCGCCAGGTGGGAATCCATGGTAAACCAGCGAAAAGACTGGATTTCGCCTGGAGCGGGAATGATAAAAAAGAGACTAAACCTTTGTAAAACATTTCTGGCGGATCGACTATGAAATGTCCCTTTTGTCAATCACCAGATACTGTTGTTAAAGACTCGCGTGAAACCGATGAAGGTAAGATAGTTAGGCGCCGAAGATCATGTTTGAAATGCAAAGGTAGATTCACTACTTTCGAAAGAATACAGCTAAGAGAGTTGATTATTGTAAAAAGAAGCGGAGCTAAAAGGCCGTTTGATAGAGTAAAAATACTAAAATCAATTACAACAGCCCTAAGAAAAAGAAATTTTACTGAAGAAGAAATAGAAAAAATTGCAAACAGAATAACATTAGAAATAGAAAGCTCTAGCTCTAAAGAGGTTCAATCACGCATGATAGGTAAATTGATAATGCAGGAACTTGCTAAAATAGATCCAGTAGCCTATATAAGATTTGCATCAGTATATAAAGATTTCTCTACTGCTAAAGATTTTGCAAAATTTATAGGAAAAATAAAAGAAAATCAATAATATGAAGATAATTGTTACTGTATTAATACTGTTTTTTATACAAGGAGATATGATGAAAGAAGAGACTATGAACCCACCATTTGCTAAAAAAATTCCGTATGAATTTGAGTTACACGGCACAAAAGTTCAAGATGAGTATCATTGGCTGCGCGCAAGCGGCTGGCCAGATAAAATTACTGACGAAGCAGTGCTTTCTTATTTAAATAAAGAAAATAAATATTTTGACAGTTACATGGCCCCCCTTGCTGATAAAAAAAACATGCTCTTTGAGGAGCTTAAAGGCAGAATCAAACTTGCCGATCAGTCGACTTACATCAAGAAAGATGATTATTTTTACTATACGAGAACTGAGGAAGATAAAGATTATGCCATCTATTGTCGTAAAAAAGGTTCTGTGTCCTCTTCCGAAGAAATACTTCTTGATATAAATAAGCTTGCCAAAGATCAAAAATACACTTCTATAGGGTCATTTTCTATCAGCCCAGATCATAAATTAATGGCTTATTCAGTTGATTTCACAGGGGGAGAAAAATATACATTGAAGGTCTTTAACCTAGAAACTCAAACTTTCCTTGAAGACCAGATTGATAACACAATAGGTTCAATTGTTTGGCATGAAGACCAGAGCGGCTTTTTTTATACCCCTACAGATGACAAGTGGCGTCGGGACAAGGTATTATTCCATAAACTTGGAACTAAAAATGCTGATGATAAACTCATCTTACATGAAAAAGACCCATTATACCATACGAATGTAGGGAAATCATCAAGCAAAAAATATATTTTTATTACTGTAAGTGGTCATGATAGTAATGAAATATATTTTATTAAAATGACTGACAAAACCCTCATTCCACGCATTATTCTGCCTAGAAAAGACCGAATTCAGTACTCTGTAGACCATAATGGAAAGTTTTTCTATCAGCATACTAATGACGGAGCTAAGAATTTTCATATATTGCGTACAGAGTCAAAAGATTATTCCTCTACCAAACCATGGTCAAAATATATTACAGAAAAAGAGGATAAATATCTGTCCGGCTTTGATTTAACTAAAGATTATCTATTGATGAATTATAAAGTTAAAGGCTTACGTGAATTGATGGCTAGAAATTTAGAAAATGAAACCGAGAAAGTCTTAAGTTTTCCAGAAAATGCATATACAGCAGGCATATATTCAACTAACTTTGAAGAAAACGATATTAGGGTAGATTATAGTTCTTTAGCACGACCGAATACTGTTTATAGCTATGATTTTAATTCAAATGAACTATCGACACTTAAGGTACAAGAAATACCGAGTGGCTTTAACCCCGAAGAATATGCAGTTGAGCGCTTGTTTGTAAAAACAGATTCAGTCGAAGTCCCCGTCAGCTTATTTTATAAAAAATCATTATTTAAAGGCGATGGATCAAATCCACTATATCTATATGGCTATGGTTCTTATGGCTTGAGTGTATCCCCATCGTTTAGGAATAGCGCTATTTCACTTGTAAACAGAGGATTTGTCTATGCAATCGCACATACACGTGGTGGTGATGATCTTGGGCATAACTGGTATGAAGATGCTAAATTTCTTAATAAAAAACGTACGTTTTCAGATTTTATTGCAGTTGCGGATGAGCTTGTTAAACTAAACTATACATCCGATGGAAATATTGCGATTATCGGAGGCAGTGCTGGCGGGATGCTTGTTGGTAATGTTATAAACCAAAGGCCTGAATTATTTAAAGCAGTAATTGCGCATGTACCGTTTGTAGATGTTTTAAACACGATGCTAGATGAAAATCTTCCGCTTACTCCTGGAGAATACAAAGAATGGGGTAATCCAAAAGAGAAAGATTATTTTGAGTATATGAAATCTTATTCGCCTTATGATAACGTCTCAACCCAAAACTATCCCAATCTATTTGTAACTGCCGGACTCTCTGATCCTCGTGTTGGATATTGGGAAGCTGCAAAATGGGTCGCCCGACTAAGGGATCGAAAACTCGGAGATAATGTCATTATTTTTAAAACAAATATGAGTTTTGGCCATTCAGGTGCATCTGGAAGATTTGATTACTTAAAAGAAGCGGCTGAAGACCTGGTTTTCATTACTAAAATTTTTAAAATTAAATAGTTGTTTTATGTTGTATGCACTGAAGAACAGAAGTGTTCAAATCATCCTTATCCTACTGTCTTACGTTATTTTGGCAGATTTTTTGCCATTACTATGGCAGCAACTCTTCTATACTATTAGCCTACTGATCAAAGAGCTTTTGATCTGGCTTATGCCATTAACAATATGTGCATTTATTGCTCATACCGTTCGCGCTTTTAAGAAGCAAGCTATTGCTTTTATTCTAGCTCTAGTAATTTTTGAAACTATCTCTAACTTTAGCTCAGTTTGGTACGCTTACTTTGCCGCCAGTGTTGTATCAGATACTATCCTCTCTTTTGAAACAACTGTATTTTCTGCTCAATTTAGTGCGCTATGGCAGCTACCACTGGTTAAACCAATCTGGTGGTCTTCTGATAAAGGAGCGTTATGTGGTGGGGTGGTATTGGGTTGCATTGCAGCTTTTAATAGCAATAAACTCTTAGAGCAATCAATAGATAGGAGTTATAGATTAATGGAGTGGCTGCTAGTCAATGTTTTTGCACGTCTTATTCCATTGTTTATTCTAGGTTTTGCTGCACAAATGTATCAAATGAACTTACTAAATCACATACTAACGCACTATTCTAATTTGATTTTCTGGCTTATATTGTTTTTACTTTCATATATTTTATTTTTATTCATCTTAGGTTCGGGCTGGTCATTAATTAATGTTATACGTCATATAAAGAACCTTTTGCCAGCTGGAAGTGTAGCATTGACTTCAGGATGTAGTCTATCAACGATGCCTTGGACAATAGAAGGTACAGCAAAGAATCTTCAAAATAAGAATTTGGCAAAAGTGATCATCCCTGCTACTACTAACATTCAACAGGTTGGTGACTGTATTGTAAATGCTTTCTTATGTTTTTTGATCTACAGAAACTTTTTTGGGCATGACCCAGAATTATTAATTTGGATCCAATTTAGTTGTGTATTTGTACTAGCGCGCTTTGTAACAGCTGCTATTTTAGGAGGGGCTATTTTCATTATGCTACCTATTTATGAGACATATTTGAATTTTAATGCAGAAATGATTGCCATTATTTTAGCTCTTAATGTTGTGTTAGATCCTATTGTCACATCTTGCAATGTAATTGCAAATGGTGCTTTATGTAGAGTATTTGAAGTTGTGTGGAGTAAACGAATTAGCCCAGAATTGCAGCCCATTAACTATAGTATTTCCATTTCTAAATCAGATGCTTGAATTTCAGCTTCAATAGCTTAGGCGCCTCTTTGCACCTTTAATATTTACATTAATTCAACGAGGTGCTTCGATTTTTAACTTGATGTAATAAGTAAATGCTACACATAAGACAAAAACTCATTGTCAATGAATATGAAAATTTAAAGATTAGATCACATATAAATATAAATGTTATTTTGTTTATCGATAAGGTATTTAGTAAAAGAAACACTGACATAGTGATACTATCAACTACAGAGCAAACAAGTAAGCTAAGAAGATTCTTTATATGAAAATTATCAATAGATTTAAGTTTTGAAAATAAACTGACACCACAATATATTGATATAATTATCGATATTAATGAACCTAATAAAATGCCATTAATTTTGTTGCCATTAATGTGATAATTTATATTAAATAATAGGGGAGTATTCACCAGTATGCATATTATTAGAGTTTGTATGGTTTTTCTCTTGCCAGATAATTCTGACATTAAATTCGCAGTGAAAACTAACAACACATATATACAAGAGCATATTACTATGTTCTGACTAATAATTAATACCAAGTTTATCAGATTAGTCAGAATAAACATTGTTATAATAGGTAAAAAATAAAGACTATTGTTGATATTATTTTTTTTAAAAATTTTTAAAATATTGTCCATAATATGATTTTAATATCTTATTCTTAAGTTATAAAATATATCTACATTTTTAACAAATTAATTATGTAAATACATTTATAATTTTAGGTTGCTTTATATTTTATCAGCTAAAAACCATATTATTAACCACACTAGCCGCGAGAAGGCTAGAATTCAGCCATGGGACAGGTGCCCTAGAAGGATAACATTTTGGTATTGTCGAATTCAAAAGAGACGGAGTTAGTCTGACTTTTTAAGAAGTCTCTCCGTCGGAAATGCCTTCAGAGGTTTTCCTATCCCTTATTGTCATTCCCGCGCCGGCTTTGTTGCGTGGATAGGAAAAAACGCCAAAACTCACCTATACATGTGATAAAACTCTTAATTTTTAGCAATACTCAGCTTTGCCAAACGAAG
>CANNHR010000002.1 GCA_947505405.1 Rickettsiales bacterium | reverse complement strand
TCATCGACAAAACAGAACAAACTATCGTAATCTATATTCATTAGGGTAATCTTTATTGATTGAAAACTCTAGAATACCCTAATATCTTCAGCTATTCAGCTCCTTTCTTAAACACAGTTGGGGTTAAGTTAAAATACTATAGCATAATTACTGGACGATGCTTCAGTACGGATAGCTCCTTTTGGAGCAAGATGGTGCTCCATTACCCCTTTCTTAAGAAATTATTTCATTCTTTAATATTATAGTTTGATTTGCTTAGTCTAATTCAACTAGACTAAGCAAGTACGCATTAATACTAAATACTAAAATTAGACGTACAAAAGTGATTTTGTGTGAATCTTAGCTCGTTGCCTATCGCAAGGCACCTGGTACTTGCCACTTAAATCTCATTTGTTCCTTAATTATTGGGAATTGGTGTTATCAAATGCGTAATTTTAACGTGTAATTTTCAAGGAGTAGATTATGTCAGGACAACTTGCTACAGATCCGTTATTTGTCGGTTTGACAAGACCATCAATGATTTTTGGGGTTAGTATCCAATATGCCATGCTTAATATGATGGTTTCAGTCACTATTTTTATCCAGAAATCAAGTGTTTACATAATTTTTATTGCTGCTGTGGTTCATTTGATAGGATACCTTCTTTGTTTTAAAGAGCCTAGATTTATGGAGTTGTATCTCAATTACGCTGGAAAGTGTAATCAATGTCCTAATAAATCATATTATGGAGCTAACTCATATAGTGTTTAGCGCTAGTTTATGGATAACATGCAGTTATCCTAGATTCGAATTAAGAGTGTAAGATTTATGTTTAAGTTATCCAAAACTGCTGCGGCTAAAGAGCAATATTCAAAAAGAGAAAAGCCAGTAGCTCATTTTATTCCTTACAAAGGTCATTGGGATAAAAACACTATCTTAACCAAAAACAATGGCTTGTTACAGGTAATTAGAGTCGGTGGATTTTCATTTGAAACAGCAGATGATAGTGATTTAGATATTCGTAAAAATATCAGGAACTCTCTGCTAAAGAACATGGCGTCGGGTAATGTTACTTTATATTTTCACACTGTTCGCCGTCGCAAAGCCGTGATGCAAAGAAATAGCGAGTATAGCATTGATCCTACTGTCAAAACTTCCAAAGATTTCATTAGTTATTTGGAAGGAGAGTGGCAGGCAAAAAACTCTTCCTCTGATTCATATTTCAACGAACTTTACGTTAGTATCTTGTATGAGCCCGATAAAGAAGGCGCGGCTATTGTTCAGTATATATTTACCAAAATTCGTCAAAAATCTAATAAAGAAGTTTGGGAAAATGATATGCGCGAGATGCATGAGAGTATGCAAGAAATGACCACTAGGGTAATCAACACTCTGCGTGATTACGATACAGAGCTACTTGGTGTAAAGAAAAACAAAGACGGTGTTTTTTGTGAGATAAGTGAGTTTTTAGGAACGATTATAAATTGCGGTGATTCAAGTCCGATGATGGTTCCAAGAAATTCTTTGGATGAATATTTGCCGACAAATAGATTGTTTTTCGGTTCTCGTTCAATCGAATCAAGAGGGCCAAAAGGTAAAAAATTTGCTGGTATAGTCAGTGTAATTGAGTACGGTCCTAGTACTTCCGCGGGAGTCTTTGATGGTTTTCTACAAATGCCTTTTGAGTTTATCATGACTCAGAGCTTTAGTTTCTCAAATCGAACAATTGCCATTAATAAAATGCAGTTGCAACAGAATCGAATGATTCAAGCCGAAGATAAGGCTGTTTCTCAAATCGTTGAGATATCTCAAGCTCTAGACATGGCGATGAGTGGCGATATTGGTTTTGGTGAGCATCACATCTCATTGCTATGTATAGATAAAGATTTAAAGGCGCTTGAAAACACCTTGTCTATGGCGGCTGTAGAGTTGTCAAACTGCGGTATGCAGCCGGTGCGTGAGCGAGTTAATATGGAACCAAGTTATTGGGGGCAGTTACCTGGCAATATCAGTTATATCATCAGAAAATCAACAATTAACACTTTGAACTTAGCTGGGTTTGCGTCTATGCATAACTACCCACCCGGGCGCATGTATGGTAACCATTGGGGCGAATATGTAACAGTACTCGATACTACATCTGGTACACCTTTTTACTTTAATTTCCATGTACGTGACGTAGGTCATAGCTTGATTATTGGCCCTACTGGAGCTGGTAAAACTGTTCTTATGAACTTTCTTTGTGCTCAGGCCCAGAAATTTAGACCAAGAACATTCTTTTTTGATAAAGATCGAGGTGCAGAAATTTTTATCAGAGCTCTAGACGGTGTTTATACCATTATTGACCCAGGACAGAATTGCGGATTTAATCCACTGCAATTACCTGATATAGGAGAGAATAGGTCATTCTTACTTGATTGGCTCAAAGCTCTTGTGACATCGCATGGAGAATCATTAAATGCTGAGGATATAAAAGTCCTTACGCAGGCAATTGATGGTAATTATCGCTTAGATAGAAGAGATAGAAAGCTTGATAATATCGCGCCATTTCTTGGAATGGCAATACCTGGGTCATTGGCCAGTAGAATGGAAATGTGGCATGGTAAAGGCTCGCATGCAAGAATATTTGATAACGATACAGATTCAATTGATCTTGGGATATCTAGGGTGTTTGGTTTTGAGATGGCTGAGCTATTAAAAGATCCATTGTCACTTGCACCTGTTCTTTTATATATTTTTCATAGAATTAATATTTCCTTGGACGGTTCAAGAACAATGATTGTACTGGATGAAGCGTGGGCTTTGATAGATAACCCTGTATTTGCTCCAAAAATTAAGGACTGGTTAAAAGTTTTTCGTAAATTGAATACTTTCGTGATTTTTGCCACTCAAAGCGTCGAAGATGCGACTAAGAGTCAGATAAGTGATACTTTGATTCAGCAAACAGCAACACAGATTTTTCTGCCCAACCTTAAAGCAACAGATGTTTATAGAACTGCATTTATGCTATCTCAAAGAGAGTATACGTTGATAAAAACCACCGATCCTGCTTCAAGATATTTTTTGATAAAACAAGGAGTAAATGCAGTTATAGCAAAAGTAAATCTTGCAGGCATGAGTAATATTGTTAACGTGCTTTCAGGAAGGGTAGAAACAGTTGTATTACTTGATAAGATTATTGAAAAGCATGGAAGTGATCCAAAGAAGTGGTTGCCAGTTTTTTATGAGGAAGTAAAATCATTAGGTTGATGAGCAGAATTTATCAAAATAAACTATGGAATAATTTAAGGCATCAAGTGCTATTAGCTGGTTGTCGCGATTTTTTGCTAATGCTTGGTACTAAATTTATCATTTTTTTGACTATTCTTGTTTTTATTAATGTTGGGACTGCCCGTCCAGCTAAGGCAAAAGATGTGCTTGATACTATTTTGGATACGCTCACTGGTCTTACTTGTGAAACCCAAGGTATTGGAAACTTGCTACGTTCTGAATTTACTCATACATGTATCCCAGCTTCATTTTTTACTTTTCTTGTGGCTAATATTGTATCACCAGGGTTGTATGCTAACACATTCTTGCGCGTAACAATAAATGACAAAGAGATGTTTCCTGGTGCCTGTGAGAGGGGGAATAGAATTGACTTCAACGATCAAAAGCTTAGCTTTGCAATGTGTAATAACATTAAGTTGGCAGTTGCTAGAGTTGGAGCTATAGCGAAGACTGCTGTAGTAATAGCAAAGTCAATCTTTACCGGAAAAGATCCGTGGGATGATATAATTGGCGCGTGGGAACTCAGTAAAGAATCATATCACGAGATGCACCGTGATCAGCGTGAAGGGGATACAGGTATGATGGTTGATGTTGGTATAATTCCGGTGTTTCCATGGAAAGTAATTAAAGAAAACGACAAAATGTGTGTGGCTACAGTAAGCTTTGGTGGATGGATCCCCATTGGCTGTAAATACATCAAAGAACCTTTCCCTGTCTCGATCTATGCTGATTTTCTTGATATTAGCCCTGAAGGAAGGAGCGATCTTGCCAACCTTACCTCTCTGACAACATGTGGTAATATGGGTGGATGTTATCAAAGAGCTTACAGCAATTCGAAAGCGGCAATAGTTATGACAGGGCCGCTTATTGAATGTGTAAAAGAGATGATTGCGAAATTAATGATCAGTACGGCGGTTTGTAGCTTTGATGATGTGAAACTTGTATTAGGAAGTAACTCTAGAACTACGAGTGCATTATTTCAATTTCAAAAGAATATGCACTTAGCAGTTAGTGCACTACTAACGATTTATGTGATTTTATTTGGATTCAAAATAGTTCTAGCGGGGGATATACCGCCTAAATCTGAACTGGTTACTTTTACTATAAAATTTCTTTTTGTAGTTTATTTTTCGGTTGGAATAAATATAAATCCAGGGAGCGGGAATGATTTAGATAGAATGGATGGCATGATTCAATGGGCTTTTCCGTTTATGCTGGATGGAATGACTCAGCTTGCTAGTTGGATTATTAATGCTAGCCCATCAGAGTTATGTAAATTTACTGATGTAGAATACCCCAATCATTTGCGTCACTTGCAGCTTTGGGATTCTCTAGATTGTAAAATTAGTCACTATTTGGGTTTAGATGCAATTCAGACCTTGATGGTTGAAAACGCTACTAGAAATCACGATTTTTCAAAACTTGATATACTTAGTTTTCCAATTCCTCCATATATTTATTTGTTAATTCCGGCTATTATTTCTGGATATATGCAGCTGGTATCTTTGGCGCTAATGTACCCATTATTGGTTATTTCAGTGGGAGCATTTGTAGTGAATGCAACTGTTGTATGTATGATTTCTATTGTTATTCTTGGAGTGTTAGCTCCACTTTTTGTACCTATGTATTTATTCAACTATACAAAAGGATATTTTGAGTCGTGGGTTAAATTGTTAATCTCATTTATGCTACAGCCAATGGTTGCAGTAGTGTTTATGACAACTATGCTTTCAGTTTACGATTTTGGCTTTTACGGAACATGCAAATATACTTATACAGACTTTACCTACTCTGGCCCTAAAGTTGATATAAAAATTGGCATGATAAGTCCATCAAGTGTTGCGGTTTTAGACAATCGAAGTGCTAGGTATTTCTACGTTGATCAGAGATGGGCTAGTAGTTATATCGATAAGGATGAGGTTGACGGATGTAAAAATAGTTTGGGATTTATTCTCAATAACCCATTTCAGTTCTTGTTTGATACTGGTGCATCTCTTGTTGATGATGCTGTTATGCCATGGATTGAAGATCCAACGGGTGAAGAAGACAAAAAAAGATTTGATTTCTTGGATTCAATTACTGCGTCCCCAGGAATGTTCTTTAATATGGTCGAAATTCTTTTTGAGAAGATAAAAACACTTGTACTTGCTCTGCTTACAGCGTGCTTTACTCTCTATTTAATGTACCATTTTAGCGAAAGTTTAGCAGAGTTTGCAGCAGATATGACAGAGGGTGTTTCAATCGGCAACATGGCGATAAAACCTCAAACATTATTTAAAGGCGGGATGAAAGCTGCTTCTATGGCGGGAGGGGCGGCGGGCGATAAATCTGCAGCAGGTGGCGGAGGTGCTAGCGATAAAATGTCAACTGGTCGAGGTGGTGCTAGTGATAAGATGTCAACTGGCGGTGGAGGTGCTAGCGATAAAATGTCAACTGGCGGAGGTGGTGCTAGTGATAAGATGTCAACTGGCGGAGGTGGTGGAGGGAAAGAAAAACTTGCAGCTAAAGTTGGCGAGAAAATGCAGAGTGTGGGAGGTAATATTGCAAGCGGTTTGAAATCGAGTGCGACCAGCGGATTTGATACATCCAAAGCGTCTTCTACATCAGTAAAAGGTGAAGAGAGTAGTGGTGGAAGCGACTCGTCACAAGATAAGCTATCAACTCCTAGAACAAAATCTTCGGGACCAAGCGAGGGGAGTGATTAATGAGAGTTATATCAAATTTCGCAATTAATTCTACGTCGTCAGTTCTTCGCTTGCCTATTGCATCCTTTTTAGGATTATTTAATTCGGCACTGGGCATAATACCATTTCTCAGAGCTTTTGCTATAGTTTCTTATCTTGAAGTGGGGACGGCCAATTTTGCAAGATTTGCTTGTACTTGCTTTGAAATTAACTATCCCTCCTTCAAGCTAATTTACTATAAAGTGCCGTTTGTGGGTATGAATTTCATCAAAATAATGCTTATGAGTATCGTGCTATTAGTGAGTAGCACGAATACATATGCAAATACTTTCGGTCAAAGTTGTTCAGCCTTGCCAAATCTTGATACAACAAATTATTTGATAAACGATACTGCCTATGGCTTCATTCAGAAGAGCATAGATATGAAAACTCATGTTGTAGATGCTTGTTTGGCGGCTGGTAGTGAGTTTAAATTCTGTATAAAGAATCAAACTGCAACTCCGGTTTGTACGCCTGTAACTATGAATATAGGAGATACGGCTACTCTGGGCAGTTTAACTACTAATACTGATATTACGGGTAAACCTTCTCTGGCTAAAATTCCTTTGACTGTTGCGGTAGTTGAGAGTGAAGTATGTTTGACTATGCCTACTTCAAGAGGCATGATGCCAGTTATGTGTCGAGATAAAGAACCAACTGGTGTTGTTGGTGAAGATGTCGCAGAGATTTGTCGAACCCTTGGTAAATCTTGTTACGATGGCAGGAGTAAAAGCCAATCGCTTTTGAGTTTTTCTGGTCTTACCATTCATTGTTTGAGAGATACTTTGAATAAAGTCTTTTATGTGGGTAATGAATGTCCTGCTTTTGAAGATGATATTACCTTTACAATGCTAAGACCATTTCCGGAATTTCAGAATGCAATGAAAATGGCGGTAAGAGGAGCTCTAATTCTTTACGTTATGATTTATGGTTTTCAAATAGTAATGAATGGCGAATATGTACATTTAAATAAAATCGCAATATTTTTGATGAAGTTTCTCCTAGTTGTTTATTTTTCAGTGGGGCTGGGAGCTAAAACTATAGAGTATGGTAGGGAAGTGCAACATAACGGTATGACGGAGTTTGCGCTGCCAATACTAGTAGAGTTGACTTCTGATTTTACCGAGTATGTTTTTCTAGCTGGTGGGTCACAAGGATTATGTAATTTTGATAAATCTAAATACGAAACTGGCTATGAGTTTTACAAAATATGGGATGCGATAGATTGTCGTATTGGATATTACTTGGGAATGCAGTTGCTTTATAATATAGGAACAATTATAGGGTCATTGGCTGAAACCGGAAATAATATTGGTAATGCTGGATCTGCAATTGATTGGGGAGATCCTGGAGGAGATGGCATAGAGATATTAGGAGAAGTTGGTTCTTTGACGTTTTTCCCAGTTATGTTTGGCTTCTTTATGGCTGGTAATATCATCATAGTAATGATGGGACTAGTTTTTGCCGTCGTATTTATGTCGGTATTATTATACTTCTTGACAGCATATTTAGTTTGCATGGTCACACTATATGCGCTTGCGTACATATCGCCAATCTTTATTCCAATGGCGCTGTTTGAGCGAACAAAAGGTTATTTCGATTCATGGTTAAAACTTGTTATTTCATGCACATTGCAACCAGCTGTCATTGGAGGATTTATCGCGTTATTGCTTACAGTGTATGACTCAGCAATTTATGGAAATTGTGAGTATAAACGTCATGACTATTCCGCAGGAGAATTCAATTTCAGTACCTTTGAATTAAGGCTGCCTGCAGCAGAAGAAGAGAAATGTGTAGCAAGCGCTGGATATAAGTTAATGAAATATTATCTTGGCCATGGTTGGGAAAAGAAAATCATAATCTTGTTTGAGATACCAAAAATTCGTGATTATTTAAATATAGCGCTCAGTTTATTATATGTGATTCTCTATGTCATTGTATTTTATTTCTTCATACAGTCTGTGAATGAATTTGCTTCGGACTTGGTAGGTGGTCCGAGTCTGTCCTCGGTTACGGTAAATCCAAATGCAATAATTGATAAAGTTAAAAACGTTGCTATGGCGGCCGTCTTAGCGGCTTCGGCGGCTGTAAAGGCCAAAGCTGGAGATAAAGAGGGGGCGATGTCTGATGCGTCGGAATCTGCTGACAAGGTGTCAGAAGATACGTCATCTAACAAGAGAGGCGGTGCTTCTGATAAGTTATCCACTGGCGGTGGTGAAAAGCAAGAAGCCAGTGATTCGTCTTCAACTGGATCTAAACCCGGAGGAGGCGGCTAATGGATAAAAGTAAATTAGTCATTATAGGAACTCTAACATTGGTTGCAATACTACTCTGTATCGTTTTATGGATTATTGCAATAATAGGCGGTATGGATCTAACTGATGGTTGCTTATATAGATACAACTTTGATAGTGATGGTTCTGTTTCGAGTTCTGATAAGTTAACTAATACGGTTACATTGAAGGCTGATGGAAATTATACGGCGTCTAGTGGCACTACTGGTGCTTCAGCTACTCTAGATCCAAGTACATATGGTAAGTGGTTAAATACAAATTTAAGGCTTGGCGGCGGCCAGAAAGTTACATTTGTAATAAAAGGTGACATAAGTTTATGTAAAGCTTATGTTCCTAGCTATAATTTGCAGAGCAACTCAAACCTGGATATTAGTGGTGCAGTAATGGAAATTCCAAGGGCTGAAGATGGAGTTAAGGCTCCTGCAACATTAATTTTCAACGCCAAAACTAACGAGTGGAGAAATCTGACGCAAGTTTTCAAAAACGATAAGGTTATTGTTACACTTCAAAGAGATAAAAAAACTTCATCTGCCAGTACAAGTGTCTATAGCTCGATTCAAAAAGGAAATGTAAGTGCTGATTGTCGCGAGGGAAAGAGAGCTTATGATCCTATTTGTGGACGTTATTCCCTTTGGGACTCCGCGGCGACCTATGTTGACAAATGTGTATATGTTCCACAATGTTACGAATGTAATTGTGGTTGCTACACTAAAGGATTGCATTTAAGTTATTGGCCTAAGAACGAGGGTACTTGTCGTAGTGCTTCAGGAGATTGGGATTGTGATTGGTGTGCATGTTATAGAAATGTTAACGGCACAGCACCAGAGCCATATAAAAATGATGGAAAATACACATCTCCGTGGTCTAATAATCTTAACTCGTTATTTACCAACTTTGCGAGGAATTGCAGAACTGAACGTGAATATGTTGATGGAGCTTATCAAAATCAGAAGTATTTCTGGTTTTCCGCGGATAATGCAGCGGGGCTATTATATAGATTTGATTCAAACCTGAATCCATCTAACAAGCAAAGTCGAGGGAGCGGTTATTCATTTGCAGAGATAGGAGGCGATCAATCGTATTTGAATAGCGAAGAAACTCAACAAGCCATAGCGAATACAACCCATACAGTCACTGATACGGGATATCTCTTGAATGGCACAGATACCCAACAAATCATAATGAATACAATTTATACGAATAGTAATGTTGGATATCTGCAATACAGATTTCACGAGAATGATTCGGAATTTGCGGATAATACAGGTGGTTATGTACTGAGTGTAAAGCAAACAAAGTGTCGTCGAACAAATGGTAATGTGTTTAATGATATTGTCGAAGGCCGTGGCGCGGTACAATACATAATTGCTGATTATGGCAAGAATCCGAATAACGATATGACTGGTTTGTCTACGGCAAATATTCTTGTAGATGCAAATGGTTCTGGCAGTATTACAGCGCCAGCAAACAATGAAGGCTATTTATGGATGCAGATTAAGAACGAGCCTAATGACTATAAAGATAGTTTTGGTCAGTATCAGGTTCAGTTTTTTACAGAAATGGAAAAAGGTGGTTTTTATAGAGATGTGCTTGAGCCGTTTTTCGAAGGATTTAAGGGCACAATCAAAGGTGCATCAATAACTATCTTTAAAAACATGACTTGCTATAAAGGTATTGGTGGAGCGGGGAATTGTACAAATTTCTTTACCTATATCAAAGCCATACTTATTCTATATATAATGACATTTGGTATGATGTTCTTGCTTGGAATGGTGAAAATTAGTCAAACAGATTTGGTTGTCAGGATAGTAAAAATAGCCTTTGTTTCTGGTTTGATGAATGATTCTACGTTTGAATTCTTTAATACCTATGTCTTTGATTTTACAACAGAGTTTTCTGATACAATTATTGCAAATATGTCTGGGTATAGTTTATTCAGTGGAAGTACGAGTATTTCTAACCCTATGATGTTTATGAATGAGGTAATGACAAAAATATTCCTAAGCTCCACTTTTGCAGCGCAGATTATGGCTCTTCCATCAATGGGTTTAAATGGTGTACTATATTTTATTCTTATAATCGTATGTATTGGGATAATTATTATAGTATTATTTAGAGCGCTCGCGATTTACTTGATGGCTTATATGGCCATAGCGGTATTAATCGGTATCTCTCCTCTCTTTTTAACTTTTATATTGTTTGAGAAGACAAGGCACCTTTTTGATAATTGGGTTAAATTTACATTCAGATATATGCTCGAACCTGTAATTATGCTTGCGGGTATTATAATTCTAACTCAGCTATTTACCATCTATCTCGACTATGTGATTGGCTATAGTGTGTGTTGGAAATGCGCGATACCAATCAAAATACCGTTCCCTACTATTGAAGGGATTTCTCCAGCATTTCTTGATGTTGAATTATTTTGTTTTAACTGGTTTGCTCCTTGGGGATTTGACCATAGAAGTAGCCAAATGGGACTAAGTATGCAAAATATGGTTGTGCTTCTGATGATTGCATATTGTTTATGGGGATATATTGATTTCTCTGGCAAGATAGTTGGCAGAATAGCTGGAGGTGTTGGTGGGCCATCTGCGACAAGCATGGGTATGGGGATGGCTGGTAAGGCTGAGGATTCTGTTTTGAAAAAAGTAGGGCTAGATTCTGAATCACGTAAAGCGATGAAGAAGCAGGCAAAAGGAAGACTTAAAAGCATGATGAAGGGAGATAAAAAAGCTCCTTTGGAAACAGGGAATAGGCATGATGTGGAGAAAGAAGAGGGCGGGACAAAGCCTGATCCAAGCAAATCAGGCAATGCCCAAACTTCTACTTCTACAAGTAAACCTGAAACACCTAGCGAAACTGGTCAATCAGGTTGGAAGAGAACAGCTCCTAGTTTGTCAACTGAAAAATCCGGAATACAAATTGGGAGTAAAGGTGGAGTAAAGTCTGATCCAAGCAAATCAGGCAATGTTCAAACTTCTACTTCTACAAGTAAACCTGAAACACCTAGCGAAACTGGTCAATCAGGTTGGAAGAGAACAGCTCCTAGTTCGTCAACTGAAAAATCCGGAATACAAATGGGTGGCACAGGAACTCAACCTCTTAAAACAGAACCAGTTGGAAGTGGCAAGAAATTAGGAACAACAATGGGTTCGAACAAAGGAGTTCCTCAATCAGAAGGAACTAAACCTAGTACAGTGCAAAGATCAGGTATTAAAACAAAGGAGAGTGGTGAGAGTGAAGGTCACGGTTCAGAGAATAATGAGTAAGTAGTACAATTGATATGAAATTTATTCGGCTAATTTTAGTAGTAATTATTTGGAGCGTGCATAGTAATGTATGTGCGGCGACAGATGATTCTCGATTTGGATGGATGGACTCTACGTTTGATACTATTACATCAATTATTCCTTCATGTTTAGAGGCTCCACAGTTTTCTGGTATTCATCAATCCTCCGCTTCTTTGAATTTAGATAATACTAAAAAATGGATACCAACTGGTACTAATGTTAGTGAAGGCAAGTTGCTTCAGATTGAATGGTCAACAAAAGGAGTTTTGCCAAGGCCGTCGAAGTATAAAGTGTTATATAGAATAGATCCTAGATTTGAGGAGCCTCAGACATTTATTCAAAAATATGACTATGACCAGGATAAATATATTTCTGATTTTCATCATTATAAAGATGGTGTATTGCTGAGATATCAAGATGTACCTGAAATGACTTTTCAAGATAGAGTAAAGGATTATGTGGATTATTTTAAGTTTAGGGGCCGCTTAAAGATTCCGGTTAAAAAGAACGACGTAATTAATATCACTTTGGATCCGACTGGTTCATATTTTGGTAGTAAATCGGAAATGAATACAGAGCTAGGGTCACTAGATAGTTTAGTGGTGGCATATACTCAAAGCTCTCTTCCAGATAACAGAATAATATACAGCAATGCTCAGCAATTTTGTACTGATGGAATCAAAGCAACCAGGTCAGAATATGCAGCAAATTGCGGTACCGCAGGTTTATATTGGGATGTTGGAACTAATACAAAAATTATGGAGGGACGAATTGATAATGTTGCATTCAATGTTACTAAGCCAAACCTGGCGAGTTGTTCCGAGTCAGCAGATGGAAAAGATAATAACCCTCTTTGCTACTATGATAAGGGCAGAGGTATAAAGTTTGCAGTTAGCGGTACAACAATAAAAGAGATTACAGAAAAATTTGTTAATTCACCCTTTACTGGCAAAGACTTTTTCTATCATAAATCTGACATAGACGGAGACCTTGAATTTAAGACCAGTTGGTTAATTGGTGGCATGGTTCAAGGTTATAGTCAATTTATGAAAGATTGGGCTGCAATTTCAAGCTATACAGAATTTTTAAGTATTTTAAATGACGCAAAGCCCAACCTATTTATGAATTTCTTACATTTTGGAAGATATTTAATGGATATTGAAATCGGGAATGCTGTAGCAACGGTCAGTAAAGCAGATTTGGATGCCATAAAAGTAGAATACGTAATTATGGATAGTGGTGTACCAAGTGACTCTACTACGGGTACTTCTGTTGAAAGGAACTTTAGGGGCAATGCTGGGGCAAATGGATTTTTGTGGGTTCGTGTTGTTCGCCCAAATGATAATTTAACAGGAGTAGTGCAAGTTAAAATCGCCAATTATACGGGGAGCACTTGGTTTTCTGACCTTGTCTATGGTAAATTGGTGAAGCCTTTGCGAGAAAAATTTAATGAACTTTCTATGATAATTTATCACAAGTTGATTACTAATGCGACATTTCAAGGAATTGCGCGCACGATGTTAGTATTATACATTATAATATATGGATTAGTATTTTTAGCTGGGGCGACACAAATCACAGTTACAGATATTGTTACAAGAGTTCTCAAGATTGGTCTAGTCCTGGCTTTGTTTAGTGAAACTAGCTGGACATTTTTTAGTCAAAATTTATTCAATGTTTTTATAGACGGATCAGATTCTCTGATGACCGCTGTTGTTGGAGTTACAAGTCAAGCTGGTAATGTGTTTGGATTTATTGATCCGATATTTGATAAATACACCAATGGAAGGGTTTGGGGATTATTGTTCATTCAGCTATTACAAATCCATACAGGACTAACATTCTTCGCCATAGTAACAATATATGCGATATTGATTTATTTTAGAGCTATTTTGGAAGTGATAGTTAGCTATTGCTTGGCATTCTTAGGGCTTGCAGTGATGGTTTCATTAGCCCCATTCTTTATAGTGCTAATATTGTTTGAGAGAACAAAGAGTATGTTCGATAATTGGATATCAGTAATGTTTAGCTATATGATTCAACCAACAATCTTGCTGATTTTCTTTTTATTGATAGATCAAATCATGACTGATCATATTGCTAAAACAGTGGTCAGAGCTTGTTGGGATATTTTGATTCCAATAAAAATTGGTCTTGATCTTAATAATATGGGTATACCTATAAGTTTTTCATTTACTTTACCATTCTTGCCTGGAATACCTTTTTATGTTCCTCAAGTTGAGTCAATTGGCAATGTTACTGACTTCTTTTCTAAGAACGGAACTTTTGCGGTGATTGCAACTTCTTCTTTGTTATTTTTCGCTCTGTGCAAGCTAGCGAGTGGTTTAGTAGACTATGTTACATTAGTAGTGCAATATTTAACGAATGTAATAGCTGCTCGTCAAGATGGGAAATTACAACAAGGAGTGAATCCGATTAAAGATATTACTGGTGATATAAATAAACTTGCAAGTCCCATTACTAGTATACCATCTAAAATAGGTAAATTTGTTAAAGAAAAGGCAATAGATCAGAAAATTTCGCACAGAGGTGGTAAGTCAGGTGGTGAAGTAGATTATGAAAAGTTTGCTCGTAATAAGGAAGAGGCGCCAACTGATCAAGAACCCAAGACTCCCGATGATAAGGCAAATACAGATTCAAGTAAAAGACCATGGGTATCAGCAAGTCCAAGCAGTAAATTGGAAAAGCCGGAATCTGGTTTAAAAATGGGTTCTAGAGGCCCCAAAAAGACTGATAGTTCTGGTACTTTAAGTGAGGGCCCACAACCTAAGCTAGAAACTCATAGATCTGAAATACCCACAACCCAAGAGAAATCAACAAGCAAAGTGCCATCTCCTACAGTTCAAGGTAATGAGCCTAGTTTGGGAGAAAAACAGGTAACACCAGGTGATAACTTAAAACAACATGTAATGGGTTCTGGCACTGAGCTTGGAAGCTCTATGCCAACTACTAAACCATCAGATTTGGTTGAAAGAAGAGATAGCGTTGAAGAGTCACGAACTTTAGAACGCAGTAGTGAGGAATCTCAGGTCGAGAGACCAAAAGATTTAACTGAAAGAAGAGATAGTGTTGAAGAGTCACGAACTTTAGAACGCAGTAGTGAGGAATCTCAGGTCGAGAGACCAAAAGATTTAACTGAAAGAAGAGATAGCGTTGAAGAGTCACAACCTTTAGAACGCAGTAGTGAGGAATTCCAAGTTCAGCGACCAAAAGAAGAGTCAAGCGTAAACTCTAATCCTCAAGTTTCTGAAAGTAGTAAAGTAGAAACTAGAGATTCTTCTCCATCGGAAAGCGAGATATCCAAAGGTACGGATGTGAGCAAGCGTAAAATCAGTACAAAATTACAGGGAGGTGAGTAGTAATGAATAAAAATTGGATCATTACTATATTTGCAATGTTGCTTCTTACTGGTTGTACGGGAGAGAGATGTATTGAGGCAGACGATTTTGGTCATGCCACATTCACCATATCAGCGAGATATTCTAAAGAAGCTATGAATGGCCAGGTTGGGGAGAACCAAGTAGCTCCATGGGTTGATTCAACTTATAGAGTTAATGGGAGACCTCTGGCCTTAGCTGTAAAAAGTTGGGAATATGGCTTAGATTATAACACTTCATGGGAACTTTCGGCTTGGTGTGCATGGTATGGAACAAGTGCACACACTAATAAATTATCAAAATTCTGTGAACGTTTGCGCGATTGTGAATATATAGATGGTAAGATGTGTACCAACACGGCTAATGCTAAATTAATAAATGCGCCATGCTTATTTAGAAAGGGTGTTGGGCTATATGCTCTGATTGCAGAGAAAGGTAGTAACCCAAATCTATCGTTGGATTCTCAAAGAGATCCAACGGGAATAAGCTTTCACGTAGGAGAAAAACCAGATGGTTATGGTATGTATGAGGTGGATAAAAACGGTAATACTCGCGAAGCAGGTGGAAGAGTTTATAAATATGAATCAGAGACGGTAAAGCGACAATACGCAGATAGCAAACTATATTTTAAAATACTCGATAAATTTTATGATGATAATAATGGGCAGTATAGGGTGATAGTAAAATCTGGAGTTACTAGAACAAACCCAGATCCAATTTCGTATGTAACAAAACTCGTAAAAGATTTCTTGTTTGGCGCTGATGGTAAATATGGGCTGATAAGAGGTATTTACATGGGCATTGTGAATAATCCAGGCTATAGGTCTGCGGTTTCAGCTATGCTTACGTTATATATAATGTTTACTGCCCTTTCCTATTTAGCAGGTACCTTAGAAGTTACGCATACTGAGTTAATAGTTAGAGTTGGAAAGATAGCAATAGTTTCAGCTCTTTTAAGTGCTGAATATAGTTGGACCTTTTTTAATGATTATCTATTTGTTTATTTTATAGGCGGCGTAGAGCAGATTTTACAAATAATTGTTGAAGCTGGAGCAACAGGGCCAGGATCACCTGGGATATTAGCGTTGATGATTGCGCCGCAAACGATTTCAAAGCTACTTTCTTTGTTGTTTGTAGACTGGATGGGATTCATATATATCATACTATTTTTTATAGCATTGTATTTTGTGCTCATGATCTTCTTCCACGCGGCAGTGATTTATCTTACAGCGTTGATAGCTATTGGGATGATAATCACTATGGGACCAATCTTTATTTGTTTCATGTTATTTGAGATTACTAGGTCCCTGTTTGAGAATTGGTTAAAACAATTAATATCTTATGCAGTTCAACCAATTATTTTGTTTACAGGGTTGATTTTCATCTCCATGATTTTGCGTCAGGAAATATATGGAGCACTAGGGTTTAGAGTGTGTAAGCATGATTTCCCAAAAATGACGAACACTGGAGGTACTCCGCTTTTTGGTGAAGAAACGGAAAAGACGCTTGGTTTTAGTATGGGAAGCTCAATATTTTACTGGTGGTTCCCACAACCAATGAAAGCTGAACAATTCTCGAAAGTGACTAGGCCAATTCCTATACCACTAGATCATTTTGCTGACAGTGATGTTGTGGGAAGTACGTCAGATAGAAATTTTTGTGAAGCCTATGCTTGTATAGGTGATAGATATGTTGATCTTCCATTCTTAGATCCTGTTAAGGATTCAAGGAGATTAAGTCAGTTTTGGAATGGAAATTTTGTTCAACTTGATGGCATGCTTTTGATATTTGTTGCAATCTATTTGCTGCATAAATTTAATGCTTTGACCATAGCAGTTGCAAAATTTATCACAGGTACATCTGGGAACTTTACTAATCTAGGTAATGTAGGCGATGCAGTAAGAGCTCAAACATTTGATAAAATGAATGCGAAACTTGCGCAAATGCCTGGGCGTGCCGCTTCTGGCGCAATAGATAGAACAATAGGTAGAGAAAACTGGGAGATGCTTAAAGCTGCGGCGCAGCAATATACTCCATCTGCATTAGTTGATAGAGCACGTATAAGTGCGTTAAAGAAAGAGGCGCTGACATCTGGCGCTAATAAAACAGTACTTGATGAGGTTAGAAAAAATACTGGCCTAGAGCAAAGCAATCTCAAAGCTGGGGCAAAAGAGGACTATAGGGCGGCGCTAAAAGAAAAGTTACTCAAAAATGTTGATCCGTCACTGCCGCAATCAAAACGTGAGAGTATAGCAAAAGATGCAGCCTACAAATTATCAAAGAAAGATTTCTCTGAGCTTAAGGGAGAATTTGCCAAAGCTCAGTTTGGAGCTGAGTACAGTAAGTTATCAGTTAAAGACAAAGCTGAGGTTGATGCCGTGCTTAAAGATACTAAACTAAGAGAGCTTGCAAAGAATTCATCCGAAGCAAGGAAGTTCCAAGCAGCATATGTCGATGCTTTTGCCAAAATGTCAGATAGAGGTATTGGTATAGTTGGTAAGCATAACAAAACTATTCGGTCTTTGGAAGAAATTAAGCATGATGTCGACCAAAGAAAAGAATTAAAACAAGCAAAACAAAGACAATTTGGTCAGGAATTGGTTTCTGAGGTTGAGGGGCTTAAGAGTAATGTATACAAAGGTTTAGGCGGTAAGTCTGATGCTATAAGCCGTACGTTTGGAGGGGGTGCGTGGCATGAAATCAATACTGACCCGAAGGCTAAAAACTTTACAAAACAAACATATGCTGAGCAGCTTGCAGATCAAAAGAGTACTATCGTAAGGACTGGAATTACTCGCAGCATTGATGATTATAGCAGAGCAGAAGGGAAAAGCGTTATATCGCCAGAATTCTTAGCCCAAGCAACTCGTGAAGGTAACAGTAATCTTGAGTTGTATAAAAGTCTTGAAAGACGAGACTTGAATTCAAAGGTTCATGATGCTTTAAAAAGTGGAGAAGATCCGGCATTGATGGGAAAAACTTTCATGTCTGAATATGCAAAAGATTCAGAGATGAGTCATATGATTGATAAAGCATATAAGATTGAGAAAGAAATTCATACTAATGATGAATTTATAAGTCGCCAGAGTGATTATCAAACTACTTTTGATGTAGCTGGAGAGAACATAAGGTCAGCCTATGATATTGTTAAAGACCATTATAAGCGTGATGATATTACTGCAAAAGAGCTAC
This sequence comes from Rickettsiales bacterium, assembly GCA_947505405.1. Taxonomy (GTDB): domain Bacteria; phylum Pseudomonadota; class Alphaproteobacteria; order Rickettsiales; family Rickettsiaceae; genus Megaera_A. The sequence goes on along the minus strand of CANNHR010000002.1, from coordinate 33,499 downwards.
CATCATTGCTACAAAGCTATTATTCTCAATCTGGATCTGAGATGACAAAAGAGGATGGGCTTTCAAAAGTAGAGAAGCTACAACAATCAATAAAAGAATTTAGCTCGAGTCAAGAAGTGCTGCAACAAATCGATAAGAGAAAGGTTGAGGTTGCAGAAGAGATAGATAAGCATGTAGAAGGTGTTAATGAGTATAGGAAGAAAGCAAGTATGGAAGAGTATCATCCGCCTAGAACAGAGCAAAGTGTTAGAAAAGTTCGTAAGATTGATGACTATATACGCAATAGGGGTTAATTGATATGGCAATACTCCGGAATAAAACCTTTTTATATTTAGTAAAGCATTGCTAAACAAGTATAGATAGACTCCATATGGGGCAATTATAATTCTTTTTAATACGTAACTAGCAGTCTATACCTGGTCATTCTGCGCGAGGAGGGAAACCAGTAACCAACACAGGGGGAGGTATATAGGTGAGACTGTAAGTCCTGGATCCCCGCGCCTCGCGCAGAATGACAGAGACTAGACTAATCCTCTATAAAGCATTTTTGCTGGAGGGACAAAAAAGGGCTTCAGTGTTATGCTGAAGCCCTACAATCAAACCAAAAACAACGTTAGAAATTAGCCTTCCAGTCTCTTTCTGCGGTTGTTTTTTCTTATACGTCTATCAGACTCTTGTTTTTCACGGACCCTTTTTGAGGAAGGAGTTTCATAAAAACGAGACGTCTTCATCTGACGGAACACGAGTTCTCTCTGCATCTTTCTTTTAAGATCACTGATAGCTTTTTCGCTGTTTCCACCATGAACACTAATATGTACTGCCACTAGAAATTACCCCCTGGCCGGCATTTTGTTTGTAATAAGGCTCCATTATCTATATAGTTAGGCAGTGTGTCAAGTGAAAAGGTTAGAAAATGAGCGACGTTGAAAAGAAACAGCAGGCAATAAGGATTAATTTTTTTAATGAACTATTGAAGCTGCTGGAGACTGTATCTTGGTCAGAAGATTTAGTTAATCTAGCTGAGTCTAATATGGGGCTTGACCTTGGATATCGTCACATAATTTTTCCATCCGGTCTACAAGAAATAGTGCGTTCTTTTGAAGGGTGGCTTGATGAGCGAATGCTTGAACAATTGCTCGATTTAGACAAGCCAAAAAAGATACGTGATCAAATTGCTCTAGCGCTTGAAATCAGGATTTTAGGCGTGATATCAAAAAAAGCAGCACTAAAATGCTGCGCTTATTACCTACTACCTACAAACATTATTGTCGGTACGAAGGCTGCATGCCATAGTTGTGATATAATTTGGAAATATGCTGGCGATAAGTCTAGCGACTTTAATTATTATACAAAAAGAGGCTTGCTTCTTAGTGTATATGCAGCAACGTGGACATTTTATTTTGGGGATAATTCAGAAAACCATAAAGATACTAGAGATTTTATCAAAAATGCACTTGATAATATTATCAATATTGCTAGTTTTAAGAACAATATCAAGATGCCAAAAATGGAAGATATTCCCATTATTAGGCTTTTTTCTTAAAAGATAAAATTAAAGTACCAAATCTATGACCAATAAAAAATATTATCCAGAAGTAATATCAAATGTAAATTTTCCGCAAGTAGAAAACCAAATTCTGAAATATTGGCAAGAAAACCATATTTTCCAGCAATCTATCGATAACAGAAATTCGACTTCTGCAGATGGAGAGTTTGTTTTTTACGATGGCCCACCATTTGCCAATGGTTTGCCTCATTATGGCCATTTGCTTACCGGATTTATAAAAGATACTTATGCAAGATACCAAACAACTAAGGGCAAGAAGGTAGAGCGCCGATTTGGTTGGGATTGCCATGGATTGCCTGCGGAGATGGGAGCGGAGAAAGAGCTTGGCTTTTCAGGACGCATAGCAATTAATGAATATGGCGTTGATAAATTCAATGATTTTTGCCGTAGTTCTGTAATGAAATATTCTCATAATTGGGAAAAATATGTGAACCGCCAGGCTCGGTGGGTGGACCTTAAGAACTCCTATAAAACCATGGATATAAGCTTCATGGAGTCAGTGCTTTGGGCATTTAAAGAGCTATATAAAAAGGGATTGATATATGAGTCTATGAGGGTTATGCCTTATTCGTGGGCGTGTGAAACCCCATTGTCAAATTTTGAAACTAGGCTTGATAATTCATACAGAGAACGAGCAGATAAAGCCATTACCATTAGCTTTAAATTAAATGAGAAACCAGAAGGAGCTCCAAGTTCGTGCGATGAATATCATATTTTAGCCTGGACCACAACTCCATGGACTCTGCCGTCTAATTTGGCATTAGCAGTTAATGCTCATATGGACTACGCATGTTTTGTCAAAAAAAATACATGCTACATTATTGGTGCGTTTGCTGTAAAAAATTATGCCAAGGAATTGGGCATCAATGAGAGTACAGAATTAGTTACCATTAAAGGTGATAACCTCAGAGGACTAAGCTATAAACCATTATTTGATTATTTTAAAAACCATCCAAATAGTTTTAAAGTTTTTGCTGCAGACTTTGTCGTTGAAGGCGACGGTACTGGAATAGTGCATATGGCGCCTGGATTTGGTGAAGATGACCAGATTGTTTGCGAAAAAGAAGGAATTGAACTTGTATGCCCTGTCGATAATGCAGGAAAATTTACTTCAGAAGTGTATGATTTTGAAGGTGTACAAGTTTTTGAAGCAAATGATCCGATCATTATTAAGCTAAAAGAACAAGGCAGCTGGATAAAAACTGAACAATATATCCATAATTATCCGCATTGTTGGAGAACAGATACACCACTGATTTATAAAGCAGTGCCTTCGTGGTATGTTAAAGTTACTGAGTTCAAAGACCGGATGGTTGAACTTAATCAGCAAATAAACTGGATCCCGAGCAATGTCAAAGATGGGCTGTTTGGTAAATGGCTTGAAAACGCACGTGACTGGTCCATAAGCCGTAATCGTTTTTGGGGGACGCCAATCCCAGTATGGCGATCAGATGATCCAAAATATCCAAGAATTGACGTATATGGCTCAATTAAAGAATTAGAAAAGGATTTTGGTGTAAAATTAGATGATTTACATAAGCCGTTCATCGATGACTTGACTCGCATCAATCCAGATGATCCAACTGGTAAGTCAGTGATGCGCAGAGTGGGAGATGTTTTTGATTGCTGGTTTGAAAGTGGGTCTATGCCTTACGGACAAGTGCATTATCCTTTTGAAAATAAAGAGTGGTTTGAGAACCATTTCCCCGCAGACTTCATTGTTGAATATTCTGCGCAAACAAGAGGATGGTTTTATACTTTGATGGTCTTATCAACTGCTCTGTTTGATCGTCCTCCATTTTTGAATTGTATTTGTCATGGAGTCATTTTGGATGCCACAGGACAAAAATTGTCGAAGCGGCTTAATAATTATGCCGATCCTTTAGAGTTATTTGAAAAATATGGAGCTGATGCATTGCGAGTCACTATGCTTTCTTCGGCCGTTGTCCGTGGGCAGGAGCTGCTGATTGATAAAGATGGAAAAATGGTTTTTGATAGTCTTAGACTATTTATAAAGCCAATCTGGAATGCGTATCATTTTTTTTGTTTGTACGCAAATATTGATACAATAAAAGCGCAAATGGGCTTTACGTCACAAAATGTGCTTGATAGATATATTATCTCAAAATTAAAAATTGCAGTAACTGCAATTAAGAAGAATATGGATGCGTATGATAGCTCTTCTTCGTACGAAGTGATCTTGGCATTTTTTGAAGTGCTAAATAATTGGTATATCAGAAGAAGTAGAGCTCGCTTTTGGAAATCTGATCAAGATCAAGATAAATTCGACTCTTACAACACTCTGTATAGTTGTTTAGTTACAATGACAAAGGCTATGTCATCTCTTCTTCCTCTTATTGCAGAACATATTTATTTAGGCCTAAACCCAGGTGAAAAAAGTGTTCACCTAGCCGACTTTCCCAAATTAGATGAAATAAAAGTAGAGAATGAGTTGGTCAGCGTGATGGACCAAGTGCTTGATATTTGTAGCACGGCTTTATTTATTAGAAGCACTGAGAATATTAGAGTAAGACAACCTCTTGCAACGATAAAAATCATTACTGAGAATAGTAATAAATTTCAAGATTTTGTCGATTTAATTAAAGATGAAATTAACGTAAAATCAATTTCGTTTAGTGATGACCTATCTGGCAATGCTGATCAAAAGCTATCGATTAACTTTCCAATCCTTGGCAAAAGATTACCAAATAAGATGAAAGAAATTATCGCTGCTTCTAAAGCTGGAAATTGGCAATTTAACGAAAATAAGATGAATATTTCTGGTGAAGATTTACTGCCTGAGGAATATTCAATGATTCTTGTACCACGTGCAAACAAAGGCGCTAAGTCATTATCTTCAAATCAAGGGATGATTTGGTTGGATCTAGAGATCACGCCATCTCTTGAGAGCGAAGGAACAGCCAGGGATATAATCAGGCTTGTTCAGCAAGCCAGAAAAGATGCAGAATTTGATGTGTCTGATCGTATAGAGCTTGAGCTTAAATGTGATTATGACTTATCCTTGGTAATAAAAGCGCATGAAAAACTCATTTGTGATCAAACTCTAAGCTGTTTTAAATCTGGCTTTAAATCGGATTATAAGGCTCAAGCCCCTTTGTTTGAGCACATAGTAGAGATAATGATAAAAAAGGTTTAAGAAGTATATCTAGATGTACGGCATGAGTGTATGTGTTTTAAAGTCATCCCGTGTAAAGGTTAGGTAATTCGATGACAAATTAACTCTCATCGTTAATTTGTCATCGAATTACCTAACCTTTACAATCCCGGGCAACGAAAGAAGATCTTGAGCGATGGAAAAAGATCCTGGGCCGAAGGCAGGCGCAGCCCAAGTTCAGAATGACTTTTTTTATGCCATTATTTTAAATCATAGTTGATGACGTATGTGTGGAAATGCTTCTCGCTATGGACGGCTCTACCTCACATGTAGTCCTTTATTTCAGACCTACAGATATACGCGGGTGCTGTGCGACATGTATAAAAGAAGCAAGTCTTCTTTTCAACTTTGTTACTAATCAAGACCATCCCATAACTCCGCGCCAAGATGGCTTTTCATATGAATCCATATTTTCAACTACTTTTAAATAGCGGGTAACTTTGACTGTTAGCGGCAACACCGCTAGTTCATATAAAACTTTAAGTGCAGTAAGAGTAAAAATCATTGATAAAAGATAGCTTGCTGGAAGTTTTAACCCAAAGGCAATGCTTGCAAAAATGGTTGTTTCTATAAAAGCGCCAACACAAGTACTTAATATTGCTCGCAGAGCAAAATTACGTCCCTCAAGCATTATTTTCATGGTTGATATAACTGATGCATTGAGTAATTCACCAATAAAATAACTGCTAAGAGAGGCAATAAATATCCTTGGTGCTAAAGAAAAAATTTGAACAAAAGCTTCTTGATTACTCCAGTGATCGGAAGGAGGTAAATAAACAACAATATATAGTACTATGGTTAGAAAAAGATTGCTAAATAATGCAAGCCAAATTACCCGTCTACTTGCGGTAAAACCATATACCTCAGTTAATATATCATTTAACACATACAACATAGGAAAAACAAGAATGCCACCAGGTAACGTAAGCGATCCAATTTGCCAAAGTTTAGTGGCTCCTAAATTTGCCGTTATAAGTCAAGTAATAAAAGTAATTGCAATTATATCGTAGTATTTAAATTTTTTATTCTTTTGTACTTCTAACATAAAATTTACCCATAATTTTTTATTATACTAATTGTAGCATTTGATTGGTTTGGTATATATATATTCCCAGAGTTTTTTCCATCCATCTTTGTGCGATGCATCTTCAAATATTTGTTGCTTTACACAAGAAGAAGAGGCTTTTTGAACAAATTTATCTGCAATAAATGGCGGCATGATAGTATCTTTTCCGCCAGATAGATGAAGTTGCGGTATATGTTTGACTTGACTTGCATAATCAATTGGATTTAGGGACCCTATCATAGGCGTTACGTTATGATGAGTGGTAAACGCTTTATGATCAAGATTACCAGCAAGCGTAATGATATTACCAACCATGTGATTTCTTGCAGCGATAAGTACAGCAATACCGCCACCGCCCGAGTATCCAATCAAGCTAAACTTTTGTTTATTATTTATGCTGTTAATTACATCATTTATCGCATACACAGAATCATCTGACAACCGTTTATTCGTCCAATATTGATTTGAACATTTGGGGTTCATGTGCATTGGAGTATACTGACATGGCCGTGCTATATAAACAACATTTGGTCGCTCATCCATCGCGGCAAGGTTTATAAACATCTGTCTTCTAGGTGTAGGATCTTTTGAAACACGGAACTTACCATTAAAAGCAGCGCCGTCACCTTCAATATAGAACACAAATGGGTCATGCTTATTGGCAATTCTTTGGTAAGTAGTTATCCAAAAATCGCCACCCTTTACTAGGACTTTTCTAAAGCCATACATATCACCAACAGAACCGGGCTCATGGCCATATGTAACGGTTTTACATCCCGATAAGAAAATAGCCGCTAAAAGCAGCAGAAAAAGAAGTCTAATATTAGAAAGGTATTTCATCATCTAAGTCACTATTGTCAAAATTTGTAGAGCTTGGTTTGGTATTATTTCCGGCATAAGAGTCTGTTGACGCTTCGCCTTTCGTATCAAGTAATATCAAGCTAGAATTGTAGTTTTGAAGGACTATTTCTGTAGTATAACGTTCTTGATTATCATTATCCACCCATTTTCTAGTTTGAAGTTGACCTTCAATGTAAAGTTTGCTTCCTTTTTTTACATAACTTTTTATGATGCGGACTAATCCCTCGTTAAAAACTACAATTCTATGCCACTCGGTTTTATCTTTTCTCTCGCCTGTAACTTTGTCTTTCCAACTTTCGCTTGTAGCAAGACTAAAATTTGCCAGTTCCCTACCATCACTGGTGGTTCTTATTTCTGGGTCTTTACCCAAATTTCCAATTAGAATTACTTTATTCAGACTGCCTGCCATTACAAAACCATAAAAAATTACCAGAATAAATACAAGCTATATCATATAATATCCTATCTTCAAACAAAAATATAATTGCTATTGCAATAACCTGTTTTTGCCGCCTATAATACTACTTCAAAGTTTTTATTGCTCTAGAGGCTTATGCAAGAATATATCAAAGTACGTGGTGCAAAAGAGCACAATCTCAAGGATATTAATGTTGATATTCCTAGAAACAAATTTGTTGTTATAACTGGGCTTAGTGGATCTGGTAAGTCATCCCTTGCGTTTGATACTATATACGCTGAAGGTCAAAGGCGGTATGTTGAAAGCTTATCGTCGTATGCTAGGCAGTTTTTACATCTGCAGAACAAACCAAACGTAGAATCGATATCTGGCCTTTCTCCAGCTATTGCTATTGATCAAAAGACTACATCTAAAAACCCTCGATCAACAGTTGGAACAATCACTGAAATTTATGATTATTTGAGGCTTTTATATGCAAGGATTGGAGTTCCATACTCACCTGCTACTGGTTTACCAATAAAAAGTCAATCAGTTTCGGAGATGGTAGATATAGTATGCAGTTTACCTGAAGGAACAAAACTATATATTCTTTCTCCTATGGTGCGTGGTCAAAAAGGCGAATTTAGGAGGGAGATAGCTAATTTACTTAAACATGGTTATCAGAGGGTATATCTTAATGGAGAACTTTGTAATATAGATGAATTGCCTAAAATTGATAAAAATAAAAAGCATACGATAGAAGTTGTTATCGATAGATTAGTGATTTCTGATTCACTTGGAAATAGAGTAGCCGAAAGTCTAGAAGCTTCTTTGGCTCTTGGCGAAGGCATTACGTATATTGAAATTTCTTCGCTGCCGGTAAATCATAATACGCAATATAAGGATGGAGAACGTATTACCCTTTCAGAAAAATATTCTTGCCCCGAATCTGGCTTCCAGTTAGAAGAGATTGAACCGAGAATTTTTTCTTTTAATAGCCCATTTGGCGCTTGCACTTCGTGTGAAGGAATAGGTAAAGAATCCTTTTTTGATGAGCAGCTTATTGTGCCTAATGATACTATCAGTATCAAAGACGGAGCAATTGTTCCTTGGAGCAAATCTTCTTCAAAGTTTTTTATTGATACACTCGAATCGCTTGCAAAGCATTACCAATTTAAGCTCTCGACTCCATTTGCACAGCTTTCTGACAAAGTAAGAAAAGTCTTATTTTATGGCTCATGTGACGAAATTATAAGTTTTGAGTATAATGATGATAGGAAAAGCGAAATTGTTGATCAGATTTTTGCCGGTATTATACCAAGTCTAGAAGCAAAATATAAAAAAACAGATGCATCTTGGATGCGAGAAGAGTTACATCGATTCATGTCAAAACATGATTGCTCTGTATGTAATGGTTATAGGCTTAAGCAAGAATCGTTATGCGTAAAAGTGGATAATCTTAATATTGGCCAGGTTGCGTCTAAAACAATTCATGAAGCACAGCATTGGTTTGAAAATATTGATTCAAAACTAAATACAAAGCAAAAGCAAATTGCTACTCGAGTGGTTAAAGAGATTCAAGAAAGGTTAAAATTTCTCAATAATGTGGGGCTTGATTATTTAAGTTTATCTAGAGAATCCGGAACGCTTTCTGGAGGAGAGAGTCAGAGAATAAGACTTGCTTCTCAGATTGGTTGTGGGTTGAGTGGTGTTTTATATGTCCTTGATGAACCATCAATTGGTTTGCATCAGCGTGATAATGCTCGTCTCATTGCAACTCTTAAGAACTTGCGTGACCTTGGTAATACGGTGATTGTTGTTGAGCACGATGATGAAACAATGCTTGAGTCTGAGCATATAATTGACGTAGGTCCTGGTGCCGGAATTCACGGCGGAAGAATTGTTGCTCAAGGTACGCCAGAAGAAATCATGAAGTCACCTGATAGCATTACCGGACAGTATTTGAGTGGTAGGAAATATATTCCAATACCTGATAAAATCAGGGAAGGTCACGAGGGAAAGGAAATAATTTTAACTGGTGCAGATGTAAATAACCTCCAAAATTTGACGATGACCATTAAGCTTGGTACCTTTACCGCAATAACTGGTGTTTCTGGTAGCGGCAAGTCAAGTCTAGTGATTCATACATTTTATAAAGCAGCTCTTAAATATCTTGAACCAAGTTCTAAAATTTATCCTGGAGAGTACAAGTCGATTACTGGTCTTGAACATATCGATAAGGTTATTGATATTAATCAATCGCCTATCGGCAGAACCCCTAGATCAAATCCAGCCACCTATACAGGAGCGTTTACACCAATTCGCGATTGGTTTACAGAGCTACCTGAATCGAAAATTAGAGGTTATAAAGTGGGTCGTTTTTCCTTTAATGTCAAAGGTGGACGTTGTGAAGCATGTCAAGGCGATGGTTTGGTTAAGATTGAAATGCATTTTCTGCCTGATGTTTACATAAATTGTGATGTTTGTAATAGTAAGCGTTACAATCGTGAAACTCTAGAAGTAAAATATAATGGTAAAAATATTGCTGATGTGCTTGATATGACTGTTGAAGACGCTACTGAATTTTTCAAAAAAGTGCCAGCAATATACGAAAAACTTGCTACTCTCAAAGAGGTGGGGCTTGGATACATTAAAATTGGCCAATCTGCGACTACATTATCTGGTGGAGAGGCACAAAGGGTAAAGCTAGCTAAAGAACTTTCAAAACGCTCAACTGGCAAGACACTGTACATTTTAGATGAGCCAACAACAGGATTACATGTTGACGATATCAAAAAACTACTCATGGTTCTGCATAAATTAGTTGATAAAGGTAACACGGTTGTTGTTATTGAGCATAATATGGAAGTAATTAAGACAGCGGACTATATCATCGATATAGGTCCAGAAGGAGGTGATAAGGGCGGTCTGGTAGTGGTTCACGGTACCCCTGAAGTAGTGGCCGCCTGTCATGAGAGCCATACTGGAAGATACTTAAAACAGTGTATGAGTATCCGTTCACTCACGTCTTAAAATTTTGTACCAGTTACCCTTTCAGTTATGCCGGGCTCGACCCGGTATATCCTCATGACGGCCTTGTTGCTCGAGATCCTGAATTAAATTCAGGATGACTTAAAACGAAGGCAGGCGCAAGCTTCAATCAAGTTCAGGACTCCCTCTGCCACGTCGTCTTCCAGGCTCCTGCCATGACGATTATTAGTCATACACGAGAGATGACGCTCTGTGTTGCCTAATTTCTCTTGCAGAATCGCATTTACCAATATTTAATTACTATTGCAACGCTTGAAGCTGATCAAGAGTTGTTTTTGGTGTCAACATTTGGTTATCAAAATTAAAGAACTCAACCATAAAATATTCGTCTTCAGGTAGTGTAGTTTCAGGGAATATGGTGCTGAAATTTGATGCGTATGATTTAAATAATTTTCCCTTAGCAATTACAGTTCTATTTCCTATAGGAATTTTATTGTGTAGGGAATGTGAAAAAATCATTGGGTAAGTTAAATTTCCTATTTGCATACTAATTTTTTTGCCAGTATCTATAGAACTATAAATCACTTTTCCATTGCTGAGCTTGGTTATTTTTGCATCATAAACAGCTTTCCCGCCGCAAAATAGTGGAATTTTATAAGAGAGTTGATCATCAAATATTTTGACATTATTATCAACAAAATTTTCTGGCATTATTTCTTTCAGTAAGACATTCACCTTAAAAGCACTTAGTTTATTGGAGGCGGTCTCTGGGAAATATTTGCTAGAAATTGTAGCTTGGCGAGTTTGGCCTGTTTTCATGCCAACAATTATGGCGTCTAACCCCGGTGCTATTTTATTAGAACCAAGAGGAAATGTAGCGGTATTTTCTTCAAGAAGAGCATTGGTTAAAGTTAGTATTTTATACTGAACTGTAACAATATGTCCACAAGAAGCTGGGCCCTTTTCTCCATCGCCGAAAGTACTTATTTTGAATAAAGAATTGATAAATTTATCGCTGTTCATTTCAAAACCTGCTCCAGACCCGGCAACTGCTTTATTCATTGGCTGAATAAGGCTTTCTAGGAATAATCTTCCTTCGTCAGTTTTTAAAACGTTTAATAAAACACTAGAAATAGTTTTTTCAATAAAGGTTCCACCAAGTTCGGATGGCTTTTCTTCTTGGCCAGGAGTTTCTGGTTTCCTTAGGCTTTCCGGCGCTTTCATAGAGTCTATGCTTTGCTGAAATATCATGTAAATGATGGCACCCGTAATTATTAGTGTCAGGAATTTTTGCATAATTTTACGTAATGTTCTATATTCTGTAGCATAAATTATAACAATTGAATGTTTAAACGCTAGTTTTGAATAAGAAATATGCGCTATTTTGTCCCTTTTTTGCTGTAAAAAACACATTTTTCTCAAAATAGGGGCGCTATTTTATCAAAAATCTTATTCAAAACTAGCGTTTAAAGATTCAAGATTGAACAATATTCATATGGATTTAAACGTAAAGAATCATTTTTATGATGTGCTAATTGTGGGTTCTGGAGGTTCTGGACTTGCTGCAGCAATTTTTGCAACGCGAAGGGGCCTCAGTGTAGCTATTGTGAGTAAAGTCCATCCATTGAAAAGTCATACAATAGCTGCTCAGGGTGGGATTAATGCAAGCCTTGGTAATGTGGCTCCAGACGATTGGCGCTGGCATGCTTATGACACTATAAAAGCCTCGGACTGGTTGGCTGATCAGGACTCAGTTGAAGAAATGTGCAGGGGTGCTCCAGATGTGATAAACATGCTTAGTGAATTAGGAGTTGAATTCGATCGAATGACAAATGGCACCATTGACCAAAAAATATATGGTGGTCAGAGCACAGAGTACGGTAAGGGAACCTTTGCGCACCGTGCATGCTTTGCAAAAGATAGGACTGGGCATTCAATAATGCATAAGCTTTATGAAGAAGCGATCACCAGAAACGTCACGTTTCATAACTATAATTTTGTGCTAGATTTGATTTGTGAAAATGATCAGTGTAATGGAGTAGTATGTTGGGATATTGAAAATGGATCCATAAATGTAATTAATGCAAAAAATACAATCATTGCTACAGGGGGCAGCAGCCAAATGTATGCTACTGCAACATCATCATCAGTGTGCACTGGTGATGGTAATGGGCTAGTAGTTAGGGCAGGTATTCCCCTGCAGGATATGGAATTTGTTCAGTTTCACCCAACTGCTCTTAATAAAGTGGGAGTCTTGATTACTGAGGCGGCAAGGTCAGCGGGAGGAATATTACTTAACTCGCTTGGCGAGCGATTCATGCTGAAATATGCTCCCAAATTTAAAGAGCTGGCTGCTAGAGACGTTGTTGCCAGAGCCATTGCAACTGAAATAAATGAAGGAAGAGGGTGTGGTGAAGATAAAGATCATGTCTTTCTTGATTTAAGACATTTATCAGAACATGAAATAGTTGAAAAACTACCAACGGTTTTTGAGAATTGCATAGAATTTGCCAAAATTAACGCAAGTATAGACCTTATACCTATTGCTCCAGCGTCTCATTATACCATGGGAGGCATACCAACTGATAGTAATTGTCAGGTCGTTAGGTACGATGGTGAAATAGAGCATAAAGTTGAGTCCTTATATGCAATAGGAGAAGCTGCGTGTATTTCAGTGCATGGAGCAGGGCGTTTGGGGTGCAATTCGTTGCTTGATCTAGTTGTATTTGCAAAAAAAGCAGTGGATTCTCTAGAAAATAGGGATAAACAAGAAATTTTTAGTTCAACAACGCATAAAAATATCGATAAATTCAAAAAGATTTTTGCTAGAAAAGCTTGTGATATTGACTCAATGGTGCAGCAATTAAAAAGCACTATGAGTAGGCATGTAGGGGTATTTAGATCGTATGATGGTCTTACCCAAGCTTTGAAAGATATCACGAGTATAGAAGAAGAATATGATAAAATTGGTATTAAAGATAAGTCACTGCAATGGAACTTAGAGCTTCAGCATTATTTAGAGTTAGGTAATATGATTTTATCAGCTAAGGCTACGATAAAGTCAGCGCTTTGGAGAGAAGAAAGCAGAGGTGCGCATTGGAGAAGTGATTTTGCTGAAATCAATCCTAAATATTGGGGTCATACTATTTGTTTTGTGCAAAACAACGCCTCTTTATTCTTAAGGCCTATCAGAATTAGTAGGGATAATGTGGACTTTTATCAACCACAAAAGAGAAACTATTGATGGAAATTCAGGTAAGCTATCTATGTAGTAATTATTTTGCTATTGTTAGTTGATCATACTACTGTCATGCTGAACTTGATGCAGCACCTTCTTCCGTTGCATGAGATCCTGAACTAAATTCAGGATGACCCGTTCTTAATGTAGATGGTTAGATAATTTTATTAAGTGGTAATTATGAGTCATTTTAAGTTAGTACTAGCTGTTTTTGTTATTTTTACTGCGAGCTTAGTTTGTGCAGAAAGCGTTGAAAATCTGGACTTTTGTACAGTTACTAAAATTACTATAAATGATTATGAACCAGAAAAGTTTGAGCCATCTAATAACTTACTTCGAAAAGCAGGAGAAGAGGAAATCTTTTGTGGCAAAAAAATAATAATACATGGGAGAGTGCTAGATCAGAATTGTGTCCCTGTTTCAGACGCCAAAGTATATATTTGGCAGGCCAGCTGTAACGGTAAATACCCTTATAAACCACTGAAAAATATAGTAAAAAAGAGTTCAATAGACATTAATCGTGAATTTACGTTTACTGGTAATGGCACAGCAACGACAAATAATAACGGTGAATTTACCTTCATCACAATCTATCCTCCATCAATGCACGATTTGCTGCCACATGTTAATATCCGCGCGGAGCACTATATGTTAGGTACGCTTCAGACCACTCTAACACTAGATGGTAAAAAAGTGAATAATCCAAACGATAAGCTAGGTCTGCAGTCAATTGCCGAAGCTGTAGAGACCACAGGTACAAATATTTATGATTTTGAGATTGTGCTCCCAGGTTCCGGAATCAAAGACTATACCAATGGCTCGGATTAGCAAAATAATTTGTAGGCTATCCGCCGGAAATGCCTTGCAGAGGTTTTCCTATCCCTTATTGTCATTCCCGCGCCAGGCGGGAATCCAGTCTTTTAGCCGTTTTGCCATGGATTCCCGCCTGGCGCGGGAATGACAAAAAAGAGAGCTGGAATAATATCGAGAGGCTGTTTTATGCAAAAACATTCTCAGCAATTCCATAATATTTTTGTACATATATCGTCGTTTTCTTATGGATCTTACAATAAAGTTTTATCTCGTATCCCTTTTATTTATTCACGTGTAAGAGTTCTGGCGGAAGGACTTTGTAGGCTTGGTATTCGTCATACTGGACTTGAGAAGCTTGCGCATGCCTTCGTTTTAAGTCATCCTGAACTCGTTTGAAGTTTGCGCCTGCCTTTGGCCTAGGATAATCAAAAAACGTCTTCTCGCCAAACCACTGTCGTCAGCCGAGTTCACTCTCTTTGTTCTTCATCATGAGTGAAACAAGGACCCCAAGTACCAGTAGAGTGAATGTGACTACAAGAGGTATATATCTAGGGATCTCTATAAAATGAGCGGCAAATATTTTTACACCAATAAGAATTAAAATGAGTGCCAAAGAGTACTTTATGTACTTAAATCTTTCCACTATATCAGCAAGGCAAAAGAACAGGGCTCTGAGCCCTAAAATCGCAAAAATATTCGATGTATATACTATAAAAGTGTCTTGAGTAATAGCAAAGATTGCTGGAATGCTGTCAATAGCAAATACCAAGTCCATAAATTCAATAGTTATTAATGCCATAAGTAATGGTGTGGCAAATAACTTATTGTTGTTAATAACAACAAATTTGTTGCCGACTAATTCCGGATATATATTTAGTTTTTTCTTTAAAAGTTTGTACGCATACATATCATTTATATCAAAAGAATGATTGTTTGCTAGATAGAAGGTTTTTATTCCGGTAACGATAAGAATTGCTCCAAAGATAAACAATAACCAACTAAATTTAGCTAGCAGCGCTGCTCCAGCAGAAATCATTATTGCCCTAAGAATAATAACGCCTAATATTCCCCAAAATAAAACCCGATGCTGGTATTTAAGAGGGATTTTAAAAAAACCAAATATAATTGAGATTACAAAGATATTATCCAGAGACATGGCTTTTTCGAGTAAAAAGCCCGTAAAATAATCATGAGCTGGATGAACACCAATTGCATAGTGAATATATATGCCGAAACAGCATGCGATTGTGACATAGAATAAACTTAAAGATAAGCTTTGTCCTAAAGTCATCACATGATCACGCTTATTGAGCACTCCTAGATCAAGAACGAGTAGAGTGATTACAATTATTGCGAAAACAGCCCAATATAATAAGTTGGTTTCCATGGCTATGTAGTATTAATTAAATTAATACACTAAACAAACCATAGGCAAAGGCAATTGATAAGCAAAAAGAGTATTAGCAGCCTCAGATTAATTTGATCAGTATTATATAAGCCATTTTTATCCTCAAAGTAGAAAATTAATTAACTGTTTTATGCAAAAACATTCTTAGCAATTCCATAATATTTTTGTACATAAACTGCTGTTTTCTTTCGTATTCCTTTTATTTATTCACGCGTAAGAGTTCTGACGGAGGGGTTATGAAAAGATAATATTTGAGTAATTTGTCAACTGTAGAAGAGTTCTTGTTGCTAATGGACTATTTAAGCTTGTTTTGCTTTAAATCTTTTATTTACTTTGTTGATAACAAGAACTCTGCCTTTTCTTCTTACTATTCGGCAGTTCTTATCTCTAGCTTTTAAAGACTTTAACGATTTAACAATTTTCATGACCGCCTCTTTAATTTCAGCTTTTTTCAGTTATTTTGGTGCATTATAAACATAATTAATGATAGTGGTCAAGATAAATCGATTTGTTCTTGACCACTTCGAACAAGAAATTTATCATCATCCAGACATTAAACACAAAAATTTAGGAGAAATTTATGAAACCGTACAGCGATCTTGCCAAGATAATTCACAGAGAAGGATATATATTTATAATTATTTTTGCAGCGGTAACATTTGTGCTTGGCTCATTTAGCGCTTCACTAGGTTGGATTGGTAGCATTTGTACGGTTTGGTGTGCATATTTTTTTAGAAATCCTGAAAGAGTTACATCAATAAGCGACGATCTTGTTATAAGTGCAGCTGATGGTATTGTGCAAAAAATTACCGAAGTAGTTCCTCCTATAGAGCTTAATTTAGGCAATGAAGAAATGGTTAGGATCAGTGTTTTTTTGAATATTTTTAACGTTCATATTCAGAGAGCACCAGCAAACGGGAAAATTTTGTCTCTACATTATCACCCAGGAAAATTCTTTAATGCGGCTTTGGATAAAGCTAGTATTTATAATGAGCGTCAATCCGTGCTTATGGAAACAAACAACGGAACTAAAATTGCCTTTGTTCAAATTGCTGGTCTTATTGCCAGAAGAATTGTTTGTGATTTAGAGGAAGAGCAAGAAGTACGAGCTGGACAAAGATATGGTCTGATTAGGTTTGGTAGTCGTGTTGATATATATTTGCCAATTAAAACTGTTATTACAGTTTCCGAGGGGCAGACTTGTGTTGGCGGTGAAACAGTGATTGCAGATTTGAATAAGAAGAAGTCAGATCAGATAAAATTTGAAGTAAGATAATACTAAATTTAGGAGCCCGGTTTGATAAGATTTAAACGTAAAAGACTGAGCATTAGACCAGTACCATTTACGAAATTACTTCCGAATATAATCACTTTAATAGGTTTAATTATAGGGAGCAGTTCAATTAGGTTTGCGCTTGATAGCCGTTGGGAAACGGCTGTGTATTGCATATTGATTGCAACGATAATTGATGGACTTGATGGTGGAGTTGCAAGAATGCTTAATGCTACCAGTCATTTCGGAGCTGAACTTGATTCATTGTGTGATTTTATGAATTTTGGTTTATGTCCAGCAATGTTAATTTATCTCTGGTCCTTCCAGCAATATGAGTACAAGGTAATATCATGGGCATCTATCATGTTATTCTTGGTCTGTATGGCGATTCGATTAGCACGGTTTAATACAGCGATTGTCCAGCCGAGTGAAATGAAGCAAGATGATCGTTTTTTGGTAGGAGTTCCAGCTCCGAGCGGTGCAATTCTTGCGTTAATTCCTATGATTTTAGATTTTGAATTTTCTTCGCTATTTGGTGAATTTAGCCTTAGAAATCATACTTTACTTATTAATCTATACATTGTAATTGTTGCTTTGTTACTTCCAAGTAGATTACCAACTCTTTCTTTAAAGAAAATACAGATAAAACCGGAATATTTATCACTTTCTATGATAGTTTCTGCGGTAATTATAATAACAATAGTGATATATCCTTGGTACTCACTCCCTATAGCGGCTATACTATATGTATTATCTATACCAGTATGTATGTATGTAATTCATAAATCACGATGAATAAAACTATTCGGTTATTAACTGACAAAGTCAATTCTTATCGTTATGCAAAGCACATATCCGTTGCTGCTTTGTTATTCGTTGCCTTAATTACTTATAAGATATATGTTTGGGTAAATACTCAATCGACTGACAATGCATATGTAGAAGCAGATATCTCAAGCATCAGCGCTGAAGTAAGTGGTGTGGTAGATAAGGTATTGGTTAAAGAAAACAATATTGTTGACGTTAATCAAATAATAGCAAAAATCAAAGATGATGATTATAACGCCAATTTCAGTAAAGCTGAGGCTGTTCTCGATGGAGCCAGGCGAGATATAGAAATGATCGAGCAAAGTATCAAGCTCTCAAATATTGAGCAGCAAAAGACAGATGAAGCCTATCAGTTCGCCATTGAGAGTTTTAAAATCTCTGAGATAGACTATAAAAGAATGCAAGCCCTAAGTAAGGATAATTTTGCTAGTAAGAAAACCCTCGATGCTACTAAAATTTTATTTGAAAAAGCAAAAAGTGATTTAGCTCAAGCTGAGTTTAATATGCAGACAAGTAAAGAAAATCTTACGCTACTTGAAATAAAGCGCTTTGCTGCGATGGCAAAATATAATATTAATTCCTCTGAACGTGATTTAGAAAAACGAGCTCTAGATAATACTACTATTCGCTCTCCAATAAGGGGCATGATTGGCAATAGCTCTTTAAGAGAAGGTAACTACGTACGTGCTGGTACGGTTTTGTTTTCTATCGTTCCTATTGATGAGTTATATATAAAAGCTAATTTTAAAGAAACGCAAATTTCTAAATTCAAATTCGGTATGAAAGTTGAGATTTTGGTTGATTCAGAGAAAGGAGAGCGAATTGAAGGAGTGATTCGTAATATTTCTCCAGCAACGGGAGCTAAATTCAGCCTTCTTCCTCCTGCAAATGCTACAGGTAATTTTACTAAAATCGTGCAGAGAGTGCCGGTTATTATCGATTTTCACGTTCCAGATAATATAAAAAACAAGATAGTTCCTGGTATGTCTGTGTTCGTAAAAGTTAGAACCGACTGATATAGTAATTTAACTTATTGTCTATGCATTAATTTCGCGAGAGCTCGTCTTTAGCTTGCTTACACTTGTAAGCCCCGCGAGTCCCGCTCTAAAATTAACATCCCTACTTCAAGTTAATTTACTATAGTGTACAAAGGGTCATCCTGAATAACGATTTAGATTTTATAACTATGGTTATGCAAGAGGTCTAATAGTTCAACATCTAAATGGTGGGACCGAGAGGATTTGAACCTCCGACCAACGGATTAGGAATCCGTTGCTCTATCCTGCTGAGCTACGACCCCTTAGTTTAGTTATCGCTATTATCTGAACTACTCTCTCCGTCGCTACTACCTAAGAGTTCCATTATTTCTTGCTTATTGAAACCGAACTCTTGAAATATTTTTGTAACTTGTTCCTTATTTATTATTGAAGCCCCATTCCCATTATTCTCGTTATCAAAGTTTAGTTGGATGCCTGAATGTATATCAGAAACATCCCACACATCAGGCGTGCTATTACCTGGGGTAACAGACAAATCAGAGGTACTTTGATCGTAGGAACTATCGATTAACTCAAATATTTCTTCATCCTTAATACCTAATATTTTTAGCATATCTTTATCTTTTTCTTCTATCGCTAAATCTATTGGCGTTTTGTCGTCATCATCAAAAGCACAAACATCCGCTCCTGCTTTTATTAAAGCTTCTGCTATTTCGTAATATCCTGATACAGCAGCCAAATGTAGCGGAGTAGTTGTACCCATGTCGACATTTACCCTATATTCTATAAGCTTTTCTACTGTTTTAAGTTTAGCATCAATATCGAGCTTAGAAGAATCAATAGCTATACTAATTAAACTCCACCCCTTCTTATCACAAGAATTCAGGTTAAAATTGCCAGAATTTTGTTCCACAAATTTATGTAGTTCATCCATCTTACCTTTTTTAATATAATTGATAATTGTATTATCTAAAATAGTAGACTTTCCTTGTTCTATAAAATTACTCAATAGGTCAGTATTATTTAAAGGTTTTTCTTCTATTAAAAAATCAAGCGTGTCATTATTCTCGTGAACCATTTTTTTAAGGTCTTGTTTACTATCGGTCAACCTAGAATATTGTATCAATTTAACTTTATTCTTGTCAATGTTGCTATTCTTCATAGTAATTTACTCTCTTTTGGTTAATAGAAAATAAACTTACTAATGATAATCTTATCAAAAGTCAATGGGTTTTTAAGTTTTTACGCTAAAAGGCCAGGGCCACCGCATTAAAATAGCGTCATCCCAGAAGTTAGATACGCAAGTGCTTTAGCACTTAGCGGATCTTACTATCTGGGATCTATCTACCAACATAGTAACCTACTGCTTGAATGGATTCCAGATACTAAGTCTCATTACGCCCTAAAGGGCTATTCGACGTAAGTTCTGGAATGACGGCTTACTCATATTTTAATGCGGTGACCCTGGGGTCTTAAAGCTCTAGTATTATGAGGCATTTTTAATGCCTCCATCTTCCTGAATACTGGAAAATAAGCTTTTGTATAAACACTTGAAACTAATGCTTGCTTGTTGCTAAATTCATCCTCTACAGTTACACTCGCTAGAAACGAAATCGTATGGATTTACGTGACGACCATTTACCCAAATCTCAAAGTGCAAATGATCACCCGTTGTAGCCCCGGTGCTTCCTTGCACACCGACAGCTTTGCCTCGTGCTATGGTTCTTCCTTTCTTCACTGAAATTTTGGCCAAATGGGCATAAAGCGTTTTTAGTGTTTTGCTATGCTGAATCTCAACAACGTTGCCATATCCAGGCTTCTTTCCAGCAAAAACCACCAGACCATTAGCAGAAGCATACACATTAGCTCCATTTTTTGCAATCATATCTAATCCACAATGAAATACTTCTCGTTTTTTTATAGGGTGTAACCTGTTCCCATATTTACTTGTAATTTCGGTGCTACCAATTGGTATCATTATTGGTATAAAAGATACAATTTTATCAAGGGTAGCCAGCTCTTTGCGTAAATCCACTTGAGTTAGGTCAGACTTAGCAAGTCTTCGTATATAGTGATATTTACTGCTTGATAATATTCGATGGTTATGATGCAGTTCTAGAAGTAATTTATTAATCCTTACAATTTTGCGCATAGCTTCTTTTTTCAAAGTAAGCGGAGACTTATATTGTGCTTTGAACCTAGATATATATTTTGATTTGTAACGACGATCGTTAATAATGTTTCCTAGATCAGCGGAATAAATGCAATTTGTTTTGTCTATTCTACCAAGGTCATATGCAACAATAAGATCACTTCGGCTGAGTTTGTAATGCCGCTTTAGCTCAACTCCAATCGATTTATAGGCTTCAACTGAATATCCGCTAGTGCTACAACCTTGAACTAAAGTGCAAAGTAATAGAAGAAATAGTATGTTTTTGAACCCAGACATCTGATAAAAAAATGACGTTTTCGTCACTATATACCAAATAAACCTCAACTACAAACCATATACCTAACGATTGGTATTACATCGTTATGAATTCTAAAAGCGGCCCAAGAATCATGAGTGGTAGGAACATTATTGCTCCAACTAATACTACTGTAATTAATAGAAATAAGCTGAGCTCAATGCTAGACTGTGTATGCTTAATTATTTGGTTGCTAATTCTCTGTTTAGCAGCAAATGAGCCGCTGATTGCTAGGGAAAAATATATTATTGGGTAGCGTCCTATAAACATTGCGAGCGCAGTCATATAGTTGAAATATTCTGTAGATGTATTGACCCCGGTAAAACTAGATCCGTTATTGGCAAAACATGAAGCAAAGTTGTAGGTAATATCAGTAACTGCTTGTGATCCATGATAGGTTATTAGATTTTGAGAAGATGGAACAAGGAATGTAATAGCTGTAAAAAGCAGTACTCCAACAGGCATAACCAGGAATACTATAATAACGTAATTTATTTCGTTAAGAGCAATTTTTTTGCCAAAGAAATTTGCTGCTTCACCTGTAATTAACCCACGTAAAAATACGGCAACCATGAGATAAGATAACATAGCAAAAAAGCCTGATCCAACTCCTTCAATAATAAATTTACTTATGATCAAATTAGAAAAAAGAACTAATGTACTTAAGGGTGAATAGTTTTCTAGGCACGCATTAGGTGATCCATCAGAACTCATGGTAATAGAAAGTGTCCACATCAGAGATGGGAATTTATCGTATATCAACTCTTTTCCTATGTAATTAAAATTGTCTGCTAAACTATTATCGCCAAAAATATAAGGTAATCCATAGGCGGTTTCTCCGAGATTCATAACAAACAATGAAGTAATCATGACGATGACTATGACAGAATATAGTGCCCAGCTTAGACGCAGCGAGCCAAGCAAAAATCCATAAGTAAAAATCATAGCAACGGGCAAAGTTATGACCAAAATTAAACAAAACATTACAGCATCTCTTGAAGAAGCTTCAAAAGGGTGGGCTGATGCGCTGGCTAATAAAGATCCTCCATTTGCCACTAAATTTTTTATTGCGACTTGCCCCGCAATTGGGCCGATATACATTTGCTCAGTTATACCATCAAGGTTGGTGAAGGAAACTGTACCTATTAAGTCATGCGGTATACCAAAGCTTATAAGTGTAACTGCAGCAAATAACGAAAATGGTAGTAGAATAAGTAATAAAGCTCTTAGAAAATCATCATAAAAATTGCCGATGAATGGATTGTGACTGTTGATTATACCCCTGACGAAAGCGATAAATACTGCAATTCCCGTGGCACCAGAGAGAAAATTTTGTGCGGTAAGAGCAAAAATATGAGACAACATGTTGAGCTTTGTTTCCGGATTGTGGCTTTGCCAGAAAGTCCCTGTTACAAACGAGATAGATGCATTTAAAGCAGAGGAAAAACTTATTTTCTCTTGGGCTGGAGCAAAAAATGGAAAGAAGTCTTGATAATATATAATTAAAAAGGTTGAGATCATGCATATTACATTGAAATACATGAGACTCCTGAAGTAATCTTGCCAGTTTTGGCTTTCCCACCTAGCTTTCTTATTTTTTAGTTGCTCATGTTCTGCATATTCATATCTATAAACAACAGAGATATATTTACCAAACAATGGCGCAATAATAGTTATTATAGCAAAAAAGAATAAAGCTTGAAGGATCATTTCTTAATGCCTAGAAGATGTATAGTCAATTGAGTTTACTATATATGTATAGTCTTCTTCTGGTAAGCTTAGAGGTTTTTTTAAGCCGCAGCTAGATAACATAAATAATGCTAGTAATACAAAAACTGGTTGTTTCATTTTATTTTTAACTATAGAAATATTGAGTATAACTAATGAATTATGCAGGAAAGTTGCTTTGAGTAAAAGATATTTATGGCTTATGAGCTTTGTTTTGATTATTTCCCTTGCCCATATTGGTAGGGCTGAGAAACTTATAGTTACCAAGCATGATGAGTTTCTTGACACAGACACTAATTTTTTTGATTCTGAAGGTAACAAAGTTTATCTAGATCAATATGAAGGAAATACTATATTGCTTGTTTTTTGGGCTACTTGGTGTGGTAGTTGTGTGAGTGAACTTCCCTCTCTGGATAATTTGCAAAAGGATTTTCGTAAACTGCCATTCAAAATCATTGCCGTTTCAGAAGATTATCAAGGAATTGAAGTGGTAAAGAAGTATTTTTCTGAGAATGAGATTAGGCATTTAGAAGTTTTTCATGATTATCAGAATAATTTGTTTAGAGCTTTATCTATAGTTGGATTACCTACAGCTTATTTGATAAACTCCGAAGGAAAAGTAAAATATATCTTCAACGGGATCGTAAAGTGGCATGATGATGACGTAAGGCAAATGATACTTGCACATGTAGACGGAAATCCCCCACTGCCTAAGAATAGTTTTAAAAGTGCTTCGTTAAATAAACAAGTTGGAAAAGCTAAAAAAACAGTGGTAGAAGTAACTGCAGCTGAAGTAAAAGATGATAATCAAGAGGTAAAAAATGAAGAGAGTTCAAACAAAAAACAGGAATAGCAATACAATTACTAACACAAGAGATGATGCGCCAGGTAGGCGTTTTAGCAAAATTGATCAATTGCTATCCATATTAACATTTGGTTTAGGTGGAGCAAAGCCAGTAGTTGCTGTATTTAGACTAGACGGAGTCGTTGGTAAAATTGGTGCAATGAAGTCTGGTCTTACGCTTTCCTCGCTTAATAAACTTATCGAAAAAATGTTTAAGATTGAGCGCTTGAAAGCTGTATGTCTTGCTATAAATTCGCCTGGTGGATCACCAGTTCAGTCGGAGTTAATAGCAAGAAGAATAATAGAGCTTGCTAAGGAAAATGATATTCCTGTGTACAGTTTTATAGAAGATGTTGCTGCTTCAGGAGGATACTGGCTAGCGTGCGCTGGGGACAAAATTTTTGCAAGTAAAAGTTCGATTGTAGGGAGTATAGGTGTTATAGCAGCTGGTTTTGGTTTTCATGAAGCTATAGAAAAACTGGGAATACAAAGAAGAGTGTATACCCAAGGTAAAACGAAATCTGTTCTTGACCCATTTCAACCTGAAAAAGAGTCTGATGTTAAAATTATCAAAAAAATTCAAAAAGATATTCATGACCATTTCATCAATACGGTAAAAGAAAGAAGAGGGGGAAAGATTACTCAAAGCGATGAAATAATTTTTAATGGTGAATTTTGGTCTGGTCAAGTGGCAGTTGATTATGGCTTAGTTGATGGCATTGATAATTTATATTCATTCATTCAAGAAAAATTTGGCGATGAGGTTAAAATCGAGCATATAGAGGAAAAACAATCTTGGTTTAAAAAGCGTTTTGGCGTGAATGTTGCATCCAAAGAGTTTGCTGACAATTTAGCGAGTAGCCTCGTTGAATCAGCCGAAAAGAAGCTTGTACAAAACAAATTTGATATGTTCTAACTAGGAGTCAAAGTCATCCTGAACTTGTTTGAAGCTTGCGCCTGCCTTTGTTTTAAGTCATCCTGAACTTGATTGAAGCTTGCGCCTGCCTTCGGCCTAGGATCCCAGGAGGTAGAAGGAAAGTTAATTATACTCCTGTTGCCCGAGATCCCGGATCAAGTCCGGGATGACTCTTATCCTGCACGGTATGACTGAGTCCGGTGTGACTCTAACTTATCTGTTAAAATATAAATGTGTTAACATTAAATCCTGAATTACTCAAAAACTATGCACCAAGAGCAGTTTAAAGAAAAATACAATTACCAAGATGCTACGCAAGTAATGAAGCAATATTTGAACATCAAATTTGCTAATATTGATTGTTTAGTTTTATTCAGAATGGGAGATTTTTATGAGCTGTTCTATGAAGATGCTATAACTGCCAGTAGGACCCTTGGCATAGCACTTACAAAACGAGGTAAGACGGGAGAAAATGAAATTGCTATGTGCGGTGTTCCCCATCATGCTTTGTTCAATTACCTCAATAAATTACTCGAGGATGGCTTTAAAGTCGCTATTTGTGACCAAATGGAAACGCCAGAAGAAGCGAAAAAGCGAGACGGTTATAAGGCAGTTGTTAATAGATCGGTTACAAGGATTATTACCCCTGGCACAATTATCGAGGAATCTTTACTAGAGGCTGGTACGCCGAATTATTTAGTTAGTATTGCGATTGAGAATAAATCAGCAGCAATTGCCTCGGTTGATTTGTCAACTTCAGAAATATCAGTTATTACAATTCCATTCGCTGAAATAATAAACGAAGTTGCAAGGCTTTCTCCAAAGGAAATTTTACTAAGTGAGAAATATCGAACAAGTGAGCTGGCATCAAAAATAGGAGGGCATTTTAATAAGAGAATTTCCTTCCAAGTTGATAGTTTTTATGCCGTTGCTAAATGCGAAAAGATTATTCTAGAATTTTATAAAATTGCTGATTTATCTGCCATAGGTAACCTAAGTAGTTCTGCAGTTTCTGCTGTTGGCAGTATATTAGAGTATATCTCACTGACCCAGAAAGAGAATATGCCAAGGCTGCCTAAGCCAAGAATCTTGAATTACCTCAAATTTATGAGCATTGATGCCTCGACCCGTCGAAATCTGGAAATTACTAATGTCCAAAATGGAGGAGTAAAAGGTAGTTTATTTTCTTGCATTGATGAGACTGTAACAAAGGCGGGAAGTAGGTTGCTCTATCAATATGTCTTAGCGCCTCTTTTGGATATTGCAGCTATAAACAAGCGATTAGAAATTACTACGTTTTTTTATGACAATATCTCGCTCACTGAGACTATTCGTAAATCACTAGGAAAAACTGGAGATCTTGAGCGTTGTATCACGCGCATTAATATGCGAAGAAGTACGCCCAAAGATCTTCTTAGTATTAAATACACAATTGAAATAGCTGAAAAAATCATGGCAGATTTTGTGGTTTTAAAAGGAGTGAGTTTAAATGAAAATATAGAAAATATCATTAACCCGTTACTTGGCTTGCATCCTCTATATGAAATTATCAATGAATCCATTCGAGATGATGCACCAAATTCTCTTTCTGATAGAAAAATCATCAAATTAGATTATCATCCTAAAGTTGCCCAATTGCATGATTTATTAGAGAATGGGCGTAGTAAAATAGAGCAAATTCGTGACAAATATCGCAAAGAAACTGGAATAGACTCGCTTAAAATTGCAAATAATAACGTAATTGGCTTATTTATTGATATCACATCAAGGCATGCAAATAAAATTGTTGAGGACAAATTCATCCACAGACAAACTACTATAAATTCCATTCGATATACCACCAAAGAGTTGCAAGAGCTTGAGAGCAATATGGTTAATGCGAAGCTTCTCGTTGTTAATTTAGAGCAAGAATTATATGACAAGATATGCTCGCAAGTTACTGATAATCATCAGCTATTATTGAGTTTGGCCTATGCTCTAAGTCAGCTTGATGTCTATTGTAGCTATGCGGTTACGGCTGGGAAACATGATTATTGTAGGCCAAATTTAACCCAAGACATGGTTTTTAGTATAGTAGGAGGTAGGCACTCGGTGGTAGAAAGGGTTTTGGCAAAGACTAATGAGTGTTTTACTCAAAATGATTGTCAGTTGTCTATGGATGAGAGAATATGGCTCATCACAGGACCAAATATGGCGGGTAAAAGTACTTTTTTAAGGCAAAATGCCATTATCTCGATATTGGCCCAGATTGGTTCTTTCGTTCCAGCTCTCAGCGCTCAAATTGGCATTGTAGATAAGATCTTTAGCCGTATCGGAGCTGGTGATGATTTGGGGAGAGGTCAATCCACCTTCATGTTGGAGATGTTGGAAACGTCAGCAATTCTAGCTCAAGCCACTCATAAATCGCTTATTATATTGGACGAAGTAGGGCGCGGCACGTCAACCTATGATGGTGTTGCGATTGCTTGGTCGGTACTCGAACATATACACGACAAAATAAGAGGACGCTGTTTATTTGCTACTCACTACCATGAGCTAACTGCAATGGAAGAAATTTTACCTAGCTTGGCAAATTATACAGTTGATATTGAAGATGATGGTGAGCACATTTTGTTTCTGCATAAAATCAAGAAAGGCTCTGCCGATAGATCTTATGGGATTCATGTTGCAGAACTTGCTGGTTTGCCAAAGCCAGTGATTCAGAAGGCCAAAGAGTTACTGAAGAAATTGGAAAAAGACTCTATAAAATCTGGTAAAAAAGTGCTTAAGGATGAGTCACATAATATGAATTTATTTGTAGCAAAGCAGAATTCAGAAGTGAATAAAAAACTGTATGACGAGCTAAGTAAAGTAGATCCAGACAAATTGTCACCAAGAGAAGCTCTGGATATCATATATTTCCTTAAATCTATCTAGTCATATTTGATTTCATATCTTGGCTGCAAAGTATCTATTTACTTGTGCTTAGTTAATTTTATGCATCATCTTCTTCTCGCCTTAAATTGATACCTTTTTATTTATATCAATTCTGTCATCGAATTACCTAACCTTTACAATCCCGGACTTGATCCGGAATATCCTCTTGTTGCCCGAGATCCTGAATTAAATTCAGGATGACGTTGTTAGTAATCGTAAATCACCTAATTCAATTCATTTGACTATAAATTCAGCATGACGATAAATGCTAACCAAATTTTATATCAAAATATTGACTATTGCTGTGCAATCTAGTACAAAGGCTCGATGAAAAAAAATTTATTAAAATTATTATGACAAAAACAAAACAAAAAACTGCCAAAGCAAAAGACTTAAAAGAAGTTCAAGAGCATTACCTGGATTATCCTTACCCCTTGCGAAATCCAGAAGATGATAAAACTCGTTTGCTTAAAGTTTATGGTGATTATCTTGGTGAGATTAATCACTGGCTTTTTGACGGTAAGAAAGATTTTAAAAAAGGCTTTCGTGTCTTGATTGCTGGGGGCGGAACTGGTGATTCTACAGTATATTTGGCCGAGCAGTTAAAAGATACTGACGCTGAGGTAATTTACCTAGATTTTAGTAAAAATTCTATGGCCATTGCACAGAAGAGAGCGGAGTATCGTGGGCTTACAAATATCACATGGATTCATGATAGCATATTAAACATTCCAAAACTTAAACTCGGTAAATTTGATTACATCACTTGTACAGGTGTTTTGCATCACCTTGAATCTCCAGACGCTGGGCTTAAAATACTCTCTGATTCACTAACTGATAGCGGAGGTATGGGCATTATGGTTTATGCTAAATATGGCAGAACTGCAGTTTATCAAATTCAAGATATGCTCAAAATAGTAAATGAAGGAGTTAGCTCTCGCCAAGAAGAAGTGAAAAATGGCTGGCAAGTTGTCAATGCATTGCCTACAACTAATTGGTATAAGAGGGGAGCTGAATTACTCGGTGATCACATTAACCATGGCGATGTGGGGATGTATGATATGTTCCTCCATAAGCAAGATAGAGCTTACAGTGTGCCTGAGTTATATGAATTTGTTGAAAAAGCTGGTTTACATTTTATTGAGTATAATTCTCCGCATAGCAGAGTCATGCTCAAACCTGAAACTTATTTTCAAGACGTAGAGTTTTTGAAAAAACTTAAAGCTATGGATAGGTGGAAACAGCAAGCTGTTTGTGAAATTATGTGTGGATCTATTATTAAACATAGTTTTTACATTTCTAAGAAGAAAAAACCAACTGCAAAAATAACTGATATGGATAATGTTCCATATATTTATACAATAAAAAATCTTCCATTGCAAATTGCAGATTACATAAAAAATAATCAGAATCTTATCGGCGCAAGAATAAGTTTCTCATTTAAGTCAGATTTTCTTGCTGATGTATCGATTAATATTTCTGTTTCCCACTACACTGAGCCTTTATTCAGAAATATGATAAGCGAAGATAAATCTCTAAAAGAGCTTCATAGAGCGATTGAGAAAGATCTGGGTAAAAAAGTGAGTGATAGCGAATTTATTGGTGAGTTAAATAGGATTTTCCCGATAATGGAAGAAGTTGGAGCGTTGATACTACGTAATAAAAAAATTTCGATCGCACCTCTTTATTAGGATAAAAGATATAAGATATATCTTTTATCCTTTTTATATATGTGATATAGTTTGTCTATGATTAAATAGATTATGTGGGTTGCCCTATGTTAACAATGAATGCAAAAGATGCTCAAGCTCACTTCGGTGACATTATGCAGAAAGTCACAAAAGAACCAGTTGCTATTAATAGATATGGAAAAACAACAGCTGTGGTTATATCTTATGAAGAATATCAAAAGTTCCAAGATCTAGAAGATCTATATTGGTCATTAAAAGCTAAAGAGGCAGAAGAAAAAGGATATTTATCAACAATCGATTCCGATACTATTCTAGATGATATTCTTAAAGGCAAGTAGGTGAAAATTAAATTATCTAAATCTAGTACCAAGTTTTTAAAAAAGCTTGGTAGCGATAAAATTGCTAAACAAATTGCTATAAAAATCAAGCAGCTTGCAACAAATGGTCATCTGAATGACAGTAAACAGCTTAAGGGTAATTTATCTGATTATCACAGAACTGATATTGGAGAATTCAGAATAGTCTATAAAATAGAAAATAATGAGTTATTAGTTCCTCTTGTTGGAAAGCGCAATGATGGCGAAGTTTACAAATTAATGAAAAGAAAAAAATAGATAATGTCTCGTATAGCCATACCGTTTTTATTTGACCGCGAAATTTTGTTATATATAATCCAAGACTAATTTTCTAGCCCATTTTATAATTAGGAAAGGTTTTATGAAAACAGTGACGAGAGTCTCAAAATCTAGTGGTTTGCTAATAAGTGCAATTCTGTTTTCAGTAAGCGTCGCAAGCGCTAATAACGCAGATGATAGATATATATATATCGGAACAGAGCTGGGTATTTCTGAGCCAGTAGTAAAAAGTTTCGTGGATAAAGATACAGATGCGAAATTTAGGTTAAAGCAGTCAACAATGTTTGGAGGGCGCATTGGTTATAGTTTTTATCCTAACATGATGATAGAGATTTCTGGAACATATCAACCAAAATATGGTCTTACATACTTACTCCCTGTAAAATCAACGGGAATTACCATTCCTGGAGTTGGAGCAATAGATATTCCAAGAACGCCTGGAAGGATGAAAGTATCCTCAAATGTATATACCGTAAATCTCATATACGAATTTGCGCAAGCCTTTGCTCAAGTAAAACCATATGCGATTTTGGGTGTGGGTGTTGCAAGGATTTCTATTAAACCTACAACTACTACAACGGATGCATTAGCTCTAATTGGACTTGGTGATAAATTTGAATTTTTTAGAATCAAGAAAAATACTGTAAATTGTTTTGCATGGCAGGCTGGAGCCGGTATAGCTAGGGATTTATCCGAGAATATAAGTATAGACTTTGGTGCAAAGTTACAGGTTGTAAATGACATTAAAGTGAAATATGATACTTTCAACATCCAAACACAATCTTTTGTGGCCCAAAAGCCAATTAAGAAAACGATTGGTGTTGGTGAATTTACCCTTGGATTTACGTTCAAGATTCCTGTTTAATAAAAATTGAATTATTTAGATATGACAAACACAACAGAAATATATGCATACGATGAGATGCCATATGAAAGCTATCCTTATGCACAGAGTAGCCCAGAAAAATTATCTACTCTTGGTACGTTATTTGGGATGAATCCCCCAAAAATTGAAACTGCTAGAGTTCTTGAACTAGGAAGTGCTGCCGGGGGGAACCTTATCCCTCATGCTGTGCATTATCCTAAAGGTTATTATGTAGGCGTGGATTTATCCAAAGTGCAGATTGAAGAGGGGCAGAAGCACATTAAAGCAATGGGACTTAAGAATATCGAGCTTAAACATTGCTCAATTACAGATATTGATGAATCATTTGGTAAATTTGATTACATAATTTGCCATGGTGTTTTTTCTTGGGTACCTGATTTTGTACAGGAGAAAATCTTTGAAGTTTGTAGTAAAAATTTATCAGAAAATGGTATAGCTTACATCAGTTATAACACTCTTCCTGGGTGGAATATGGTCAGAACTGTCAGAGATATGATGATGTATCATGCAAAAGGTTTTATATCTCCGCAGGATAAGGTTGCTCAGGCGCGTGCATTGCTTGCCTTTGTAAAAGAGAGCTTAGAGGGGCAAGATACTCCATATGCAAAAATGTTATCTCAGGAAGCTGAATTATTATCAAAACAAGGTGATCACTATATTAGGCACGAGCATCTTGAAGATAATAATAAGCAATTTTATTTTACTACGTTTATGGAAGATGCTGCAAAGCAAGGCTTACAATATCTATCAGATGTTGCTCTGTCGACGATGTATCTTGGCAACATGAAACCAACAGTAGCTGAGAAGTTACAAAGTTTAAATGACATAGTTAAAACTGAGCAGTACCTAGATTTCATTAACAATAGAAGATTCAGAAGCACATTGCTTTGTCATAGTAATGTAGCGATAAATAGATCGCTGAATAATAACAATATCAAAACTTTTGCTATTTCGTTGGATATTACTCCCCAGAAGCCTTTTAATCAGAAAGATCTGGAGAATAATGAAGTTGTAAAATTCTTCTTTAAAGGTGATGAGAATCAATATGTTTCCTCATCTTCTCCATGGTTGAAGGCCGCGCTTTATACTTTGGCCGAGTATAAGGGTTATCCTTTGAGGTTTGAAACTATTGTGGAAAAAGCTAATAAACTTTTCAAGACTGATTGCAAGGCTCAGATAGAAGCTGATTTACTTAATAACGCGATGAATTTAGTAATAAAGGGCTATATGGAAATTTCTTTGTTTGAAAGAGATAAAGCTAAAGTAAACCTTGAAAAACCAACGCTCAGCAACTTGGCCTTATATCAGGTGAACAATACTAGCAATACTTGGGTTACTGGCTTTAATCATGCTCCAGTAGGTATCAATATATTTGATCGCTTTGCGCTTAAATATATGGATGGCAAAAATACTAAGAAGCAAATTCTGGATAATTTAGTGAAGGAAGTTGCTGATGGTCAGCTTACTGTAAATAGAGATAATATGAAGGTTGAGGATCCTAAGGAAATTAAGAAGGAACTTACAGCATATCTTGATAATACGATTACTAGATTATCAACTCTTGGGGTTTTTGAGTAATAATAGACTTGCTTAGCATAATTCATAAATGAGTGAGGGGTTTTTAGGAAAAATGCAGGTGAGCACCACAGTACGTCTGTGCCGTTGAGGAGCGGAAGCAAATTTTGACAACAAAATGACCACTCAGAATGAATTATGCAAGAAGTCTAATGCAAAAGAGGTTTGATGATAATATCAATCCTCTATTACCAGAAACAGCTAAGGCGACTTCCAAAGAGGTCGCCTTAGCTGTTTCTGGTGGGTCAGACTCTATTGCACTACTACATCTTGCATCAGAGTGGGCCAGGCTTTTAAGAATTCGTCTTGTGGTCTTTAGTGTTAATCACAATTTACGTCCGGAAGCTTCTGAAGAAATTGAGTTTGTCAGAAAGATAACATCTGGGTTAGGTCATAAATTTTATGAGTTATCATGGAATAATAGTGGTAATAAAGTAGCAATTCAGGAAAGAGCCAGAGAAGCAAGATATAATATGATGACAGACAAATGTCATGAACTCGGCATAAATACGTTGCTAACTGCTCATCATCTGGATGATATGCTTGAGACGTATTTAATGCGCAAAAACAAAAAAAGTGGCTTATTTGGCTTGAGCTATTCAACTAGTTTTTTTTATAATAATATACAAAT
Source organism: Rickettsiales bacterium (assembly GCA_947505405.1). Lineage (GTDB taxonomy): Bacteria > Pseudomonadota > Alphaproteobacteria > Rickettsiales > Rickettsiaceae > Megaera_A. Next base: position 594 of record CANNHR010000002.1, on the reverse strand, counting down.
CATCAGACCATTTGCGTCATTTTTAAAATATGAACTAATTGACTATTTGAATAACGTAAATATCAAATGGATAGAGGATAAATCTAACTTTCTAGAAATATATGAGCGTAACAGGATACGCATGGAAATATCGCGCTTATCTCGGGATAAAAAATCAGAACTTATTATTGAAATGAAGGAAGTAAATGAAAAAGCTCATGCCCTTAATGAGAGTTTAATTTCTACTATCGCGGAGGCAGTGCAGATTAATAATTTCGGATTTGCTATTATTGATCTTACAAAAATCAGAGTCGAGTGTCTGGATATTCAAATCCATATTATTAATTATGTATTGACAATTATAAGTGGTAAGACGCATCTACCTAGGTTTCGTAGTGTTGAACAAATAATAAGTAAACTTGAGACAATGCAGAAAATTGATAGTAGTTTGCATGGTTGCCTTCTAAAGCAAACTAAAGATAAGTTGCTAATATTCAGAGAAAAACATGCAATAAAATCGACTGGAATTCAGCTAAATAACAATACATACTGGGATGATAGATTTATCATTGAATGTAACATATCCAAGTATAGCGTGAGCAAGTTAACCTTACC
>CANNHR010000001.1 GCA_947505405.1 Rickettsiales bacterium | reverse complement strand
CTTTTTGATACTTGGCATATATATTACCTTTTGCGGGGTTTTTTGCCAATTTACTCAATTCTTAGGTTCGTAACAAGCTTTTTTCCTATCCACGCAACAAAGCCTTCCCGCGCCAGGCGGGAATCCAGTCTTTTAGCCGTTTTGCCATGGATTCCCGCCTGACGCGGGAATGACAATAAGGGATAGGAAAACCTCTGTAAGGCATTTCAGGCGGAGAGACTTCATATTGTTCCTGTATGGCCACGAAAACTTATGTATCCCTTTATGACGCTTCGGGATCTACCACTCTAAATTCAATATGTTTTCACAATAGCAACAAAATTCTCTAATTCGCTATTTAGCTGCCTTTTTAGCATTTTTAGCTGCACGTTTTTCTTTTGTTGTTTTGTGAGCTGGCTCTTTTTTTGTTTCCTTCTTCTTGTCTTGTCCTTTTGGCATTTTGTTTGCTCCTAAATAAATTATATTTTACATGTTATCATACTAACTGGAGCTTTGTTAACATTTTTTTCTCTACTCATATTTGCAACAGCGCCTTCATCTCCATTTATGCAACAGTCTACTATATACGCCAGTTTAGTATGATACTTACTTAGATCAAACTCAGGTTAGTTAGATTAATCGAGTATTTTGTGATATAATCTGGCCAATATTATAGTATTTCAGAGAAAGGTAGTCGCTATAGATACTCACGATGTCTTAAGGGCAATATCATTAGTAATATTTCTTGCGTTTCTCCTATTTTTGTACTCACGGAGAAACCGAGGTACTAATTCTTTTGCAAACGTAATATTGTGGGGCGTGATTTTTTCTGTTCTTATTATCTTGTATGCATTCAGATTTGAGCTTGGATTGTTCAAAGAAAGAGTATTATCAGTCTTAATACCGTCCTATAGTTGGACAAATGAGAAGGGCCAGCTGATTATTGCACGCAGTAATAATGGTCATTTTTACCTTGATACACTAACAAAAAATAATCACAAAATCACGTTTTTAGTGGATACAGGAGCAACGGACATTGCACTTACCGAAGAAGATGCAAAAAAACTTGGGTTTAATATTTCTAAGTTAAAATATACTCAAAAATATAGCACAGCCAATGGAATTAGTTATGCAGCACCAGTTCGAATTGATCAACTAACAATTGGCAAGAGGACTTTTCGTAACCTGGAAGCTCATATCACTTCTGGAGGATTAGATATTTCATTGCTAGGTATGAGCCTAATAGGAAGTTTCAAAGACTTTAAAATTACCAGAGACATGCTCATTTTAAGTTATTAATACAAATTCTAGCGACTTTCAAGTTTTTCCGCTACAATTTTTAATTCCGAAAAAATCGACGAAAGTTGCTTTTGAAAATCCAGATTTGCGCTTTCTAAAACCTCACCCCCAGCCACTTGCATTTGGGATTGTCTTTGGTCAATATGCTTTAATGCCATCATAACCAACAACAGTTCAAGTGATGCATATTGGTTAACAGCCGCCATTTCCTTAATCTCTATATCAAGCTTTTGAGATAACATAGTAAGTCTATCTTTACTTTCTTCCGAGCAAGAGATTTTGAAATCTTTACCGCTCAGGACTATTGTTACTATCGACATAGTGTTTTCTAATTTGTTCTAATTCTTGAATATATTCTTTAATCTGGCCAAGAGTTGTCTGATTACTGCGCTTTAAATTATCGTTTTGAGCTTCCAAATCAGCGATCACTTGTTCTTGTTTGAAAAGCTTATTTAGTAATTCATCAATTTTCTTATCAGTTTGATGAATCAGATCAACTAGATCTTTTTTCGTTACTTCTATTTTCATAAACAACATTATCCATTAAGTCATTAGCGCTATATTCTACTTCATTTCTTTTCAAAAATGAATAGATTCCTACTACTACAATCAACATTACCAAAGACACCAGCACGACCAGTTTTTTCTTGGTAGCACCTACTGTTCCTGGCTCACGCGGCCTCATGACAGGATGATCGTTATCGTCACCCAGCTCTAAACCAAGAAATTCATAGTATATTTTTGTGTAGCCATCAACATATATTTTACCAGGCATCTCATGAAAATTCTCTTCTTCAAGATCTATCACATACTGCTTTCTTATCTTAAGAATATCAGCTACCTGCTCTACAGTATACCCAGCACTTTCTCTAGCTTCCTTTAACTTTGAGGTCATTGACTTGCCTTTAACTTCCTTAAGAAGATTTCTAATTTTTTATTGGCCAATATTATCATATTAAGATTAATCGATTCTTGCATCTTTATTTCCTCAATAAAATCTGTAAATATATTTGCATGAGTCATATTACCTTTTAACCAAGATTTTAAACTAACAAATTTTTGACTATTAGCAACAATCTCTGTTACTAATCTTCTTTGTTTGTCATAAAAATCATCTTTTAGAGATTGAATAGATAATCTGTTCCAATATGACTCGTTAATTTGCGCCTCACTTGAGTCTCGGAGCCAATCAATACTGAGAATATCCCCGCATTCAAAATATAAATTTGCTATGTCTTCATTCTTAGCGTTTGTACGCTTAGCAATATATATTATATCAAATGCTGATACTAACACCTCTAGGGTTGCAATGGCCTTAGCCAGTTTTTTATCAACTGATGCGCTAGTATAATGCTCTATTTTATTAAAGAATCTTGTCTTAGTAGCACCCACTAGGAGCTTACCAATAATACCACCAAGCTCTTCCGTTTGCTTCCTATATTCTTCAATCGAATCGGTAATATGTATCGGAGGCTTAATATTTCTTACAAACCAACTAATTCCACGACGCATTATTTTTCCTAAATCAGAAAACATCTCCACTTTGATAATTGTAGGAATGTTAGCACCAAGATGCCCCACTTCTTTCCAAAGCGCTTGTAAATCAAATACTTCAGTTACAACTTCATGTGCTTTTGCTATGTCACAAAGATATCCACCCGTTTCGCGCTTGATAGCGCTAATCACCGGCCCCCCGAGTTGATTAATCATTCTATTGGCAATAACAGTGCGAATTATTTCTTGCTTCAGCGGGTGATTTTCTATCTCATCTTTGAATTTTTCCTGCATTATCTTTGGAAAATATCCAAGCAGATGATTTTTGAAATGCTTATCTTTGGTCAGTATAAATGAGTTCAAATCACGATCTAATGACATTTTACTATAAGACAACAATACTGCCAGTTCTGGTCTGGTCATTCTCTCATTGGCAATAGATCTTCTTGATAATTCTGCTGTATCAGGCAAAAATTCTACCGCTCTGTCGAGCAATCCTTCATTCTCAAGTTCTTTCATCAATTGACTAAATGACTCTACATTAAGCGTTGGTGACAATGTAGAAATTGTTAGAGCAAGATTCTGATCATAATTATCAACAAGCACCAGCTCTTCAACCTGTTTTGTCATTTTGACTAGCAGATCATTACGTTCTTTTGTAGTAATCTTACCTTTTGCAACCGCTAAATTAAGGGCAATTTTTATGTTTACTTCATGATCAGAACAATCAACTCCAGCAGAATTATCAATGAAGTCTGTATTAAGGGTACCACCATTTAATGCATATTCAATTCTTCCGAGCTGAGATAGTCCAATATTTCCACCTTCCGCAATCACTTTTGCCCTTACTTCACTACCATTTACTCGTAAATTGTCATTTGTCTTATCACCAATATCTATATTATTCTCAACTGTTGCCTTAATATAGGTACCTATACCGCCATTCCATATGAGGTCAACCCTAGACTTTAGAATAGCCCTAATTAATTCATCTGGTACAATATGATCCTTGTAAATATTCAATAGCTCTTGTATCTCTTTTGAAATATTAATTACTTTTGCCGATCTTTCAAAAACGCCTCCACCTCTTGAAATAAGGGAATTATTATAATCACTCCACTTACTTCGGGGCAGTTCAAATAACCTTTGTCGTTCTTGATAGCTACTCTCGCATTCAGGATTTGGATCGATAAAAATATGTTGGTGATTAAAGGCTGCGACAAGCTTAATATACTTTGACAAGAGCATACCATTACCAAATACGTCTCCCGACATATCACCTATTCCTACTACAGTAAATGGCACTTTTTGAACATTCACACCCTTATCATGAAAATGTGAAACCACCGATATCCAAGCTCCCTTGGCAGTGATACCCATTTTTTTGTGGTCATAGCCGCGGGATCCACCAGAAGCAAATGCATCTCTCAGCCAAAAATTATACTCCTGGGATACTGCATTAGCATAATCTGAGAAAGTAGCTGTTCCTTTATCGGCAGCGACCACTAGATACGGGTTCTCATCATCATAAATAATCGTATCTGCTGGCTGCACGACCTTACCATCGACAAGATTATCAGTTAAGTCTAGTAAGCCCCGCAGGAAATCTTGGTAACAGACTACAACTTTTTGCATATACTCATCACGACTCATATCGCCTTGAGAAAAATTAAGGTAAAAAGTTCCTTTCGAGCCCACCGGGACAATCACAGCGTTTTTAGTCATCTGAGCTTTTAAAAGACCAAGTACCTCGGTACGATAATCTTCGCCACGGTCCGACCAACGAAGTCCACCTCTGGCTACCTTCCCGCCGCGAAGATGAACACCTTCAAACTCGTTTGAGTAAACAAAAATCTCAGCATATGGAACAGGTAATGGTAAGTCCGGAACTTTGCTGGAATCAAACTTGAAGGACAGATAATTCTTAATGCCATCATTTTTTTTATCTTTCTGGTAAAAATTCGTTCTTACAATAGCTTCTATTGTTAAACGCATATTATTCAACACCTTATCCTCGGTACTACTATCAACAGTGTCTATATATGCACTAAGTTGCAAAGAAAGATCATCAACTTTATCCTTGGAACGCATCTCGGGCGCAAACATTGCCTCAAATAAATCTATCAGCATCTTGGTGTATTTATGGTGTTTTACCAGGGTCTGCTGAACATATCCTTTGCCATATAGGAAGCCCGTTTGATGCAAATAGCGCGTAATCGCTTTGAGCAATTTTACTTTCTCCCAGTTAAATCCAGCAAGAGCTATGAGCTTGCCCAAAATATCACTTACTAACTCACCAGTACTCATCTTACTCAAAGCTTCTTCGATATTATGCTTTAATACATCGGCAGAAACATCGATTTTAGCAGGGCTCTGCAACCTGAATTCATAAAGCCAACTTTTTTTAAAATCTGGCGATTCAGTAATGGCAAAGCTCTGCTCATCGATGGCTATAAAACCAAGATTTTCGATAGCCGGCAATGTATCAGATAAGGTTAGCCTTACTTCTGGACTGTAAAACTTTAAGAAAAATTCATTATTGTCGCTCGGTACTAAGTTCGATATCAATCTGCCTTGTTTCGATGCTTGTTCTAGATGATGCACATCATCAATAGAAGTATCAGCATCAAATTTGTGCTTATATTCAGCCGGAAAAGAAGGTTCTATTTCTTTATACCTCAAGCCACCTTCATATTCGCCCAATTCTTCACAAAGTTTATGCAGTAAACCCTCTGACCAGTTGGTGGTTATTCTTACCAAATCAACTTCCATTTCATCATGTGAAAAATCTAGCCTTGATATATCATGAATCGGCAACGTTGCAAACAAGAGAGCAAAATCTTGGGCTACTACCGTGATATTGTCTGATATTATCTCACTATCAAATTTTTGAACTAAATAGTGACAGATCTCGTTATATACTTCAGGCGTAAGCCTTTCTCTTGGCAAAAATACAATAACGTTGATAAATGAACCAGACCAGTCTTGTTGTACAAACAATTTTAACTTATGGCTGCGCATACTCGAGAGCATATGAATACACATGCAATATAGATCTTCTTCATCAATTTGAATGAGAGTATCTCTTGGTAGTGATTCAATAATATTCTTTATTTTCTTGGCATTATAACCATTTACGGGAAAATCAGATTCATCAAGAACATAACTCATTTTACCACGCAAAATTGGTATACTCTTAATTGACTGGAAATAAATTGCCGTTCCGTATAACCCAAAAATAATCGTGCCTGTTCTGTAGACTCCATCTTCATCTATACGTTTTACAAGAATATAATCAACCAAAGCATTTCTATGCACCGGTGATAATTTATTTATTTTACCAAGCATAACTAGCTTATTTTCGTAATAGTCACTACTGGAAAATTCAATAATGGTCGAAATTTCCTCGATATTGTCTTGCCATATTTCCTTAACACCCTCTTGTCGAACTAAAGTCTTAGTCTTTAAATCAAAATCTGCAAATCCAAGGAATGTAATATTGTTCTTCTGTAACCAATTAAGAAAATCTAATGTTTCTTCAGCTGGTAAATTTGCTTGTTCGTATATATCGTTGTGATGAACAATATCTGTAGTAATGGCAATAATCTTATTAAGCAACGTTTGCCATGAATTATAGGTGTAGTCGACTAAATCGATTACGTTGTTTATTTCGGATTTTATTTCTAACGAGGTTTTTTTATCAAACGTCCCAAGTATCTTGATATATACAAGATACTCATTGATACCTCCCTCTCTTTTATCAGCAATATCAATTAGATTTCCCTTTTTATCACGAATACTATTAATTACTGGATGAAAAGTAAAAATCGTTTGTAACCCTAATTTTGCGAGCAAACTATTCAATGAGTCGATAATAAATGGCCTATTCTCAGCAGAGATCAGAATAGTTATTGCAGGATTATTCTTAAACTCATTCGTCAGAATTTCTATTTTTCGCGTAGCTAGTGGCCTGTGAAGAAAAAAATCAAAAGCTTCATGCGTAAAATCACCGAATAGTTCTATCTTATCTTTTGAACGATAATCAACAGGAATATAGGTAAGAAATTTGCGTACAAATTTGGTATATAAAGCACCTTTACTTTCAGCTTTAACTATTTCAAGTATTTCAGAACTAAAGTCCTTTATTCTACACTGCAGCTTACTAAGCGCTAGAGACTTGTTGTGATTTGGGCTTTTAACCATATAGATATCCTGATAATGGCTTTGTATAAATTACAAACTAGAAGTATAATAGTGGAAATGTAATTTCCTTTCAATAGGTTTGGATTAATAGACCTCTTGCATAATTCATAAATGAGTGAGGGATTTTTAGGAAAAATGCAGGTGAGCACCGCAAGCCGTACGTTTGTGCCGTTGAGAAGCGGAAGCAAATTTTGACAACAAAATTACCACTCAGAATGAATTATGCAAGAGGTCTAATGAAATGAATACTATTTTTGCACAAGCCTCGGCGCAAGGTAAAGCAGGGGTTTCTGTGTTTAGAATTTCTGGCCCAAATGCGCTTAAGTCTCTGAGAGCACTTATTTGTCAAACTAATGATAAGTTTGAACCTCGTAAATTGTACTTTAGGAAGATCTACAATCCAAAAAGCAATCAACAAATTGATGATGCTCTAGTTGTATTCTTTAAAGGTAAATCTAGTTTTACTGGTGAAGATTCAGTTGAGATTTATACTCATGGCAGTATCGCGGTAATCAAAATGATGCACGAAGTTCTAGCCTCACTTGAAGATATGCGCATAGCCGAACCTGGGGAGTTCGCTAAAAGAGCGTTTTTAAACGGCAAAATGGACCTAACTGCCGCGGAAGGGCTGGCTGACCTTATTGATGCAGAAACCGAACTGCAACATAAGCAGGCAATTAAACAACTTGACGGTGGGCTTGAGAAAATATACGAAGAATGGCGCACAGAGTTACTCAAAGTAATAAGTTTGATTGAAGCATATATCGATTTTCCTGATGAAGATATTCCAGAAGAAACAGTAAATAAAGTGCGCCTGCTAATAGACCAAATAACAAATAAAATTAAGGTACATCTTGATGATAATCATCGTGGTGAAAGATTGCGCAACGGTATAAAGCTTGCGATAATTGGTCGCCCGAATGTTGGCAAATCTAGCCTGCTGAATTATTTGATGAAGCGCGAGATAGCTATAGTCTCAAATATTGCCGGCACAACAAGAGACGTGATCGAGGGGCATATTGATGTTGGTGGCTATCCTATCATATTGCAAGATACAGCGGGCATTCATGATCATACAGAAGATATAATTGAGCAAGAAGGAATAAGCAGAGCATGGAGCGCAGCAAGGAACGCTGACATTAAGATAATTCTTTATGACGCAAATAGAAGAAATGACGAGAAAGAATATTTTAGAGACATAGTAGATGCTAACACAATTATAGTTTTCAATAAAATTGATTTAGTTGTACCATTCTCACCGGCTCCAACTATGAATAACCACAGCCCAATCAACGTTTCTATCAAAAACCAACAAGGTCTTGATGAAATAATGGCAGGAATATTATCCATAGCTCACAAAATAGCTAGCCCATCAGAATCACCGCAAATTACCAGAGCACGCCATCGATCCGAGCTACAAAAAGCACTTGAGTATATGTCAAGCTTCTCGCTAAACAACGATTTAGTCCTAGCCGCCGAAGATTTACGCATGACTATGAGAGCGATCAGTAATATTACTGGTAAAATTACTGTAGACGAGATTTTGAGTGAAATATTTAGTAATTTTTGCATAGGTAAGTAGTGATGATTATCATAGAAGAGACTCTACAAAAAATAACCAACGAATGGTTTGAATACTTGTCCAAGCAAAGAGCCTATTCAAAACATACGACAGATTCATACCATAATGATTTGAAACATTTTTTAACATTTATAGGGCATTATAACTCATGCAACACTTCTATAAACATGATCAAATCAGTCGATATCAGGCTTATTCGAAGTTGGTTATCAGCCAGACATCGTGACGATTATAGCGCAGCATCAAGTGCCAGAGCCTTATCTTCTATCAAGAATTTTTACAGATTTCTTGAAAAAAAATATGATATTAATTGCCACGCTATATATACAGTACGTAGCCCCAAGAAACCTAAAACTCTTCCGAAAGCCTTAACCAAGCTTGAAACTAATACAGCTATTGAAAATATAGAAATGCTCGGCGAAGAAGAATGGATCCATCTTAGAAACAAAGCGCTACTTACACTTATTTATGCTAGTGGTCTTAGGATTTCCGAAGCTCTTTCAATCACTCGTAAACATGTTGATAATCATGAATTTATAAAAATATTAGGTAAGGGCAACAAAGAACGTCTAATCCCATGGATTCAAGAATCAAGGCTGCTTGTGGAAAAATATCTTAACACTATGCCCTTTGCTATCGAAAGTAACGAACCAATATTCAGAGGAAAACTAGGTCGACCAATGCAAAGAGCAGTTTTTAATAGAGAATTAATTCACCTAAGACGACTCCTTGGTTTACCAGAATATTTAAGTTCACACGCTTTTCGGCATAGCTTTGCTACACATTTGCTAGAAAATGGAGCTGACCTTAGATCCATCCAGGACCTACTTGGTCACCAAAGCCTCTCTACAACCCAGAGATACACAAAAATTAATCAACTTCACCTTGAATCTGTATACGAGAAAGCGCATCCTGGATCCAAAGAAAATTTTTAACAAAATATTCTTGCGTTAATTTTTGCTTATGCGCTATATTGAGCTTGTATAAAATTTTTAAGGGATAACTATGGATAAAATCATTTTACCAGCAGGTTATAAGCCTTCTGAAGACGAAGAATACATGAACCCAATGCAACTTGAATATTTCAAACAAAAATTGCAAAGCTGGAGAGAAGAGTTACTAGAAGAGTCACGCGATACTCTTGACCATCTTAAAGAAGAAAACTGGAACGAGCCGGATCTTACTGACCGTGCAAGTGTTGAAACAGAAACGAGCATTGAGCTTAGAACCAGAGATCGTTATAGAAAATTAATCGATAAGATTGAGCATACAATCATAAAAATAAATAAAAACGACTATGGTTACTGCGAAGAAACAGGCGAGAAAATTGGTCTGAGGCGCCTTGAAGCTAGACCAGTAGCAACTCTTTGCATCGACGCTCAAATGCGCCATGAGAATTATGAAAAAACTCATCTGGATGAAGATAAAATTGATGCATAATTTTGCCTGGGATCCCGGGTCAAGCCTGGTATGACTTCATATATCGCCCGGTATGACTGTTGAGCTGTCATACTGAACCTAGTTGAAGCTTGCGCCTGCCTTTGGCCTAGGATCTTCTTTCATTGCCCCAGATCCCGGATGGATACACTCCTAGTATATGAACAACTATTTCACTTGATTACTAATTTTATAATGTCTTCTTCTAGTTTGCGATAGAGCGGACGATTTTGATAAAAATTATTCGCCATAATCACAAAGCTGTGAAGTTCTTTTTTAGAATCATAGAAATAACCAACCAAGTCAGAGACTCCTGTTAAAGATCCGGTCTTAGCATAAATATCAAAATTCTCAAAGCGCTCACGCAGAGTAGAATCATCGCTTGGACAAGCAAGAATTGATTTTACTAGTTCAAAATTGTCGCTTTTAGCCACGGCTTTTAGAAAACTATCAAATTAATCTACTGACAGTAGATTTTGTCGTGAGATACCAGAAGCATCTCTTAAGTCAGATCTTGCTAAATTAACACCAAATTTCTTAGCAATAACCTCTTTTAATTTCGTTGCAGCCCAATCCCACTCATTTAATCCATGCTTGGAAGCAAATTCGGCAAGCAAATAATCTGTCATAAAATTATCTGATTTTTTCATAGAATTAGCCGCAATATCTTTAATATTTTTTGATAGCGAGGCTATTGTTTTTGCATCCTTTACTTTATCACTACTAGATAATATTTTTCCTTTTAATACTATTCCTTGATTGCCAAGTTGTTTTTGTAAATAGTGTCTAACTTGAGATAGGTTGTCATTTGCAACTGCTGCAATCGTAACTGGACCGGTAGATTGGCTTAGAGTACCTTTGATAATATATTTTCCATTTTCTATAGTCACATTAAGCCTATCATTCTCATTTTCTGCAATAGTCTTAGCGTTATCAGTGATGGTATAGGGGAAATTCTCGTCTGCACTGATTTTAAGACTTCCACCTAAACTTCCTGGCGCGACATCCAACCTGCTGCAGTTCTTATTCATATGAGTCAACGTGACTGGCGCTCCATAACAATAAACAGAGTCACTAAAAGTTTTATCTCGCATAATTGCTGGCACAGAAAATTTATTATCCACGATATAAATATTTCCTTTTATATTTTTGCCTGAATGCTTGGCAAGCTCAGCTACCAAATATGCAAGATCATCTGTCCCAAAATCAGGATCATGAATATTTAGGTAATAATCTTGATTCTTATGCAATAGATCACTAGTAAAGTTGTAATCTTTACCAAAATGCTCAAGAAGCGTTATGATAGTGATAAACTTTAACGTACTGGCTGGAATAAAATATCTGTCAGCATTTTTTTCAAAAATAACTTTCCCTTGATCCAAATTTGAAATTTTTATACCGATATTCAAATTTGGATCAGTTTGTTTTATTAGCTCTTCAATTTTGCCAGGAATATTCTCTACTGCCCCAACCATTTGAGGCAGTAGCGTAATTATTATTAGCGATATTATAGCAATTCTCATAGTTTTCTTGCTTTTTGTTGTATTCGTGCATGAATAATGTTGGTGATTCCCATTACAGTAAATCCAACTACTGCTAACGATATCGCTGTTGGAATGATTGCAATACTGGTAATAAACGCCTCAGAGCTATAAGACCTAATACCGTCAACCAAAGTACCGTCCCATAATTTATCCAAACGCATACCAATAGCATTATGAAAAACCCAACCAAATGTCATGATTATCATATTCGCAACTGCCGCCGCCATTCCGCTTCTTTCCTCAGAAACGTAAGTTGCAATCTTGGAAATGATAACAACTTGATAAGCACAGAATAAACCAGTAATTAAACATGTATAGTAAAGGGATTTTTCAGTAGCACTACCACTTAGAATATATATAAAACATATAATCATTCCGATACCGGAAGCTATAGTTACTCCAAGATAAAGCCTAGTTTTATCAGCTATATATGGCAAAATAATGCACCCCATACACATACCAAGTAATATGGATAAAGTTAAGGAATCAGCTGCTGCCTTTTCAATGCCATAAACCGCGATTATAAAAGCACTACCCCATGCATCAGCGAAACCTTCAAGTGGTCCAACCATAAACCCAGCAAATAAACTGGCAAATAATAGTTTATAATTACAAATAACTGCCTTAATATCAGTCCAAATATCACTATGGGAAACTTCTTGAGCAGATTTTGGCATTATTATATACGTGATAAGCGCGAGGACTATCCCTGAACATACTAGTATATTAATTGTTGTATCAATACCTATTGATTTTATAATACCAGCAAGCGGAGTCCCGACATATACTGCTGTAATTGAACCAAAAAATACTGTAAAGCCAAGCATCCTAGCAAATTTATCCGGATATATTATACGAAAAATCTGCAACGCTCCGACTATTGCAGCCGAAGAGCCAATACCCGTAAGTGCCCTGCCAATAACTACACTTTCCCAAAAGTCAAAATATATCAGAGGAACAAGGCCACTAGCAGTCAATGCTATACACAAAGGAAGTACTTTTTTGCCGCCAAATCTAGTCAGAAGTACGCCAATCGGGATATGGACCGCAATATATCCAATATAGTATATACCAGCAAAAGACCCAAATTCAGCTGCACCAATCTCATATTTACTCATAATGTCAGGCATAATTATATTAGGCAACATTCTAAGCACATACTGATAGCAGTAAAACAAAGTTAGGCTTAGCCACACTAACATCGAGACAAATTTATTTTTCTCTTCAACTTTCATATTTATTTTCCTTTTATAACAATATATTTTAGGTGATATTATTTACACCACCAACAAAAAAACACAATAAAAATTAGTAATAGAGGATATGCAACGGCTACGCCGCCAGCAGAATTGCCAGAAGTAGAAAATTAGGTTTAAAATTAAATGCTATATTCATTTTATTCTTAAGTTATTTTCTTTATATTTGTTATAGAGAACAAATAAATGCACTCACGTAGAAGTACCACATTATCACAACTTGGTCAAGAGTCAGTTTTAGCAATGCCTTAAAAACGAAGGCATCCTGAACTTGTTGGGCTAAAACACCTTCATCCTAAACTATTTAGTCATCCTGAACTTGGTTGAAGCTTGCGCTTGCCTTTGGCCTAGGATCCCAGGCAACAAGAGGATATCCCGGATCGAGCCCGGGATGACTTTTACACTGCCCGAGATGACTTTTATACTGCTCGAGATGACTATAAAACCCTCTGCCGCAAGCGACCGAATTTTTCATCAATACTCAACGAAACAACAATTAACTTCGTTAGCAGTGTCTAATTAAGACATTGTCTTGATTAGTTCAATAATTTTCTTTCTACTTTGCGAATTTTTAATCTCACTAAATGCTTTAATCAGATTAACTATTTCTTTCTCACTAACAGTGTTAGCATCTTCAGCTTCATATTTGGCATCGTCTTCTGCAAACACATTAACTATTATGTCGCTTTCATCGCTCTGTTCATAGAAATAAGTAATAGGTACTTTCAAAAATTTGGCGATTGTATATAACTTCCCGCTTGATATTCTGTTAGTCGCCTTTTCGTATTTTTGCACTTGCTGAATACTAACATCTACAGCTCTCCCGATATCTTGTTGGCTCATACCCAACATCACTCTTCTCATTTTCAAACGTCTACTAACTAATTTGTCAACATTATCGGCTTTTCCTTTAGACTCACCTTGCTCAGACATATCGATACAACAATACTATGTTACATTACCCTTAAACCCGTTTCACACGGTACTATTGACCATGCATTTGTTCAAGTATTTTGTTTTTGTATTTCCAAAAAAGGTAAGAGAAGAAACATAAGAAGTGCAATATTAGCACAAAAACCACCCCTACTATCAAACTTAGGGTTCCTCGATCAGAGAATATAGTTGGCAGAGTTAGCTTATACGGAACATAACCATCAAGTGTGTCAACTACATCTAAATTAAGACTACTGAGCACTCGACCAAGCGGATCAATTATTGCTGATATCCCATTATTCCCGGCTCGAATAAGAGGCAATCCATTTTCTACCGCTCTCATTCTGCTTATCTGGAAATGCTGAAACGGCCCGGAAGACTTACCATACCAAGCATCATTGGTAATATTAATCATCAAATCAACATCAGTATTAGATATTCTTACCTCGTTAAAGAAAATAGATTCATAGCAAACTAGTGGCCAAATGCGTAAATTTAATTCCTTTAAATAAACTACTTCTCTATTTCCAGGAGTATAATCAACAATCCCAGGGGTAAATTTCTTCATTGGTAAGTAATTTTTTAATGGCATATACTCACCAAATGGAACTAAATGTGCTTTATGATAATCAAATAGTAGCTCGCCTACTCCGTTCAAGGCAATTAATGAAGAGTAAATCTCATAATCATCACCAGATAAACCGTTATCATTAACTCCTCCAGATAATAATATTTGCTCTTCTTTAGCAAATATTGACATCAGGCTATTGTAAATTGGCCTGTAATAATATGGCACTGTTAAAGCAGCTTCAGACCATATGATAATGTCTGGCTCACCTTCTTTTTGCGACATTTTAATTTGCTTATCTAAATTATGCCAGAAAGCATTTGCATCCCACTTAGCAATTTGTGAAATAGACGGCTGAACGATACGAACTTTTATATCGCTATACTCGGTCGGATTATCTGCGAGGCGTAAGTATCCATAAGAAGTAAAAATTACTAAAATCACTATAGATATAATTACTCTAGATACCAAAAATCCTTTGCTATAAAAAGCTGACCCTATAAAAACTGCAGCAAAGCTCAACCCCAACACTCCGAATATGCTAGCTGATTGAATAAGGACATCAGAAATGGAAAAAGCATAACCAAGTAGTGTCCAGGGCAATCCAGTAAAAATCCATGAAATCAGCCATTCAATGAAGACCCAAATCACACAAAATATTATGTGATATAAAAAAGACAATCTAAATCTCCAGGAAATAATAGCTACAAAAGCAATAAAAATAGCCATAAACGCAGGCAATCCAAGCAAAGCAAAAGGTACCGCCCACCAAAACTCTTCTATATACACCATCACACCGAAAGAAATCCAATATAGATTTGAGAGAAAAAATCCCAACCCAAACAGATATCCAAAAAACAGCACCTGACGTATTGTACTACTCTTATGTATCTGAGCACACAACACAGACAACATCAAAAGCGATGGAAAGAAATATAGCGGCGCAAACGCAAGACCACAAATCAGCCCTGAAATAAATGATAGCTTTCTTCTTAAAATCATTACTAAACCGCTTGTACAAAGTTATTTTCGATGATATACAAATTAAATTCATATGTATAGTCAACTAATTAGGTATTTTATGGCGATAAATTCAACAAAATTGCTTGCTGGTAAAAAAGGTATTGTTACAGGTGTTGCAAATAACCTTTCTATTTCTTGGGCTATAGCACAAATTGCTAGAGCGCATGGAGCAGACGTTGCACTAACCTATCAAGGCGAAGTACTTGAAAAAAGAGTAGCGCCGTTAGCAAAGGATATTGGTTGCAACTTTATATATGAGTGCGACGTTACTAATGAGCAGTCAATGGATAAACTGTTTGAATTTACAAAAGAAAAGTGGGGGAAAATTGATTTTCTTATCCATGGAATAGCTTTTGCCGATAGAGAAGAGCTCAAAGGTAGATATATCGATACATCTCTACCTAATTTTTTAAATTCGATGAATATTTCATGCTACTCTCTTACCGCTCTTGCAAAACGAGCAGAACCGCTAATGAGCGAAGGTGGATCTATAATTACCCTAACATATTATGGAGCTAATAAAGTAATTCCAAACTATAATGTAATGGGTCTAGCAAAATCCGCTCTGGAAACGAGCGTTAAATATTTAGCATATGATATGGGCCCCCATAACATAAGAGTCAACGCAATCTCCGCAGGTCCAATAAGAACTCTAGCTGCAAGTGGCATTGGCGATTTTAAATCAATGCTCAGAATGCATGAGTCAACATCACCTCTAAAACGCAACACCACACAACAAGATGTAGCTGGTGCAGCTTTGTATTTAATAAGCGACTTGGCTAATGGAGTAACTGGCGAAATACATTACGTAGATTCGGGATATAACATAATGGGTATGGGCGTTACTGAGAAAGTATAAGAAATCGCCCACAGTGATAACCCTAGTAAATTAGCTTAAGATAGTTAATTTCAAAGCGTCGCCCCGCGGGGCTTACAAGTGTAAACAGATCCAATCAGTCAAAGTAAAACTTGATACTATTGACGAATGGGAAATATTTTACCTTACAATTTTGTTTATTATTAATACACTGATCAAAATCATTTGGCTGGAAATTTTGTAATGACAATTTATTCTCAGAATTGTCATTAATTGGCGCAGCAAAACATTTGTTCAATTCATCTTTATTCAAATATGGGGACATAGCATAATTCAATCTAAAGCAGTCAAATAGAGTCTTCTTATTGCTAAAGTTAAATTGCAGTTTAATAGCTTGTTTAATTAAAGAACCTGCATTCTTAGAATTTAGAATAAATTCTAATTGTAAAGGATTTAAACCAGTTTGAATTCTAATTGTTTGTTTTATGACAATCGACAAAGATAATATAAAAACAATTAATAAAGCTACGAACTCTTTTCTCTCTAATTTATAGTTATAAAGCACCTTTTTGATATATGCCGAAGCTATAATTGCAAATATTAAACAATAACAACCTAAATATCTTATTAAAGATGCAGTTTTTATTGCTTCGGCATAAGAGAACGTAAAAAAGTACAAATATAATCGCCAAAGGAAAAATACTCCGCCAAATATTAAAGCACTTTTAAAATAAAACTTACACTCCTCTACATACTCCTTATTTTTTGACTTTCTTACGGCATACCAGCTAAATCCTATTAATACATAAATTAGCAAGCTTCCTTCTTTAATTAAAAATATTGCTAGAAACTTAATGTAGTTTATGACCAGGAGTAAGCTTTGTTCGTTAAATGACCGAGCTAAAGCTAATAAATTACTAAAACTATGCTCTGTTCTACCAAAAAAATCATGTGTATATCTAAAATAATTAGCCCAAATAGAATTACTAATAATTGGAGCACACAATATAAACAAGTAGAGAATAAAATTATATTTAAACTCCGATTGCTTTAGTTCTTTAATGTCTTTAAATATAATGATAATCCCGGCTATTAGAGCCAATATCAAGCCAATTTCTCGAAATAAAGGTAATAATATAAAAATTGGTAATGATGTGATTATAGCTCTTTTCTTATTTGTCTCTAAAATATGTATTGCAATAATTGAACAAAACATTAAACCAATGGTGCTATCATTATAGATTGATCTAATGCCCGTGGTGTAAAGCATAATGATCGCTAATATTGGGGTAATTATGAAATACTGTGCCAAAATTTTTTATTGGCCATTAATGGGGCTAGAAAAATTAAATGAAAAATAAAATGCGCAAGTAAGGCCTTACCTTCAGCATACCCCGAAACCAATAGCATAAAATAATGATATACTGCCGGCCCACGTGGATAGTGAGCATGAATAGGCAATATCGAGGTGAACATATTTTGCTTTTCAAACCCATTACTAAGTAATAGCTCCTTACTTGCTTCCCCCCAAAATGTAAAATCATCCCAAGAGCTAAAATATGCATTCCTAGTATAAAAAGCATAAATTAAAATAACACAAAACAGAATAATAATTTCACCCAAATATGGGCTCAAGTAATAGTATAATTTTTTTCTATCAAAATAAGCATATGTACATAAACTAACCATACCTACAACATAGACAAGGTAAGTAGCTAGATATAGCAGCTCGCACATTGCACAAGCATACAAGAAGACGATTATCAAAGACAAAGACGCAGGAAGAGAATAAGTGAATCTAATCTTGAAATATCTTGTTGGTAAGTAAGCTATACCTAAATAAGACAATATGGAAATCAACATATCTTATCCTTGCACTATAAACCCAGACTCTTTGGCTTAACATATTTAAGCCAAAGATCTATCATCAACTTTGTTATTACTAGAGCAGTATACATCGAAGAGATGATACCTATAGTCAGAGTAACAGCAAATCCTTTGATCGCACCAACACCAAAGCTATATAGCAAGAATGCTGCTATGAGGGTCGTAACATTGGAGTCAGTAATCGTCGCAAAAGCAGATTCAAATCCTAGCTTCACAGCATATAGGTTAGAACAGCCTTTTGTAAGCTCTTCGCGTATCCTCTCATATATGAGTACATTAGCATCAACTGCCATACCTATCGTTAAAATAATCCCCGCAATACCTGGCAAAGTTAGCGTAGCTTGTAGCATAGAAAGCAGGGCAAAAATATATAGCAGCGCTATTACTAAAGTAATATTAGCAATCAAACCAAGAATTCCATATGCAAGAAGCATGAATAACGTAACAAAGATAAAACCTGCAATAGCAGCAGTTTTACCCGACTCGATTGAATCTGCTCCTAAATTGGGACCAATTGACCTCTCCTCTACGATTTTTAGTGGTGCTGGCAGCGCGCCAGCTTTGAGCATTAGAGCTAGCTCCGTAGCTGACTCAACAGTAAAGTGCCCAGAAATAACACCATCACCACCAACAATTGGATCATTAATAACGGGCGCACTTAACACTCGTCCATCAAGAATGATAGCTAAACGCTTACCACGGTTCTTTGTTGTCGCTTCAGCAAATTTCTTAGCTCCGATGTGATTTAACGAGAAATGTACTACTGGCATAGCATCTTGAAACTGTGCTTGAGCATTATTCAACTGATCACCACTAACTATGATTTTTTTCTTAATAACCATTATTTCAGAACTATCCTCTGATTTAACGATTTTAGAATCAAGTGGCGCATGACCAGCTTTGGCACGCTCTAAATTAGCACTATCATCCACTAAATGAAAAGTAAGTTTGGCTGTCTTACCGAGTACCCTCTTAAGCTCAGCTGGATTTTCTTCTCCTGGAACTTGCAATAAAATATCTCTTACTCCCTGACGCTGAATAGTTGGCTCTTTTGTGCCAGTGCTATCAACTCTCATTCTGACAATTTCTATTGACTGATCAATAACCTTATCTTGCAGCTGATTCATTGCATATTCACTGTAATACACAGTCATAATGCTGCCTTCAAGCTCAAAGGAAAGATTAGGATCAATGTTTCTTATGATTTTTTTTATACTTTTGAGATCATCATTATCTCGAAAATCAAATTTAATATTATTTCTTGATACCTGAAGATTTCTGTAACCAATTTTTTCATCTCTTAAATATTTTCTTAAGGATTCTGCAACTGACTGACTGACATCATCCATATAGCTATCAAAATCTGCACTAAGAAGAAGATGAGAGCCTCCTCTTAAATCCAAACCCAAATTTACTTTATCACCAGGAAACCAGCTCAGACGGCTATTCGTGAAGTTCGGCAATACGTATAGAATCGCCACTAAAGTAAATATTACAGAAATGATAAGTTTCAATTTTGATATTTTTTGCACAACCAGCTCTTACAATTGTTATATTTGTACCAATCGCTAGGATTATTTCTTTTTTTGCTTTGCAGAAGAGCCAGACATATCATCAATCTGCTTCTTGTCTTTATTATCTTCTGCTTTTTTACTTCTACTAACTATATCAGCAATCGAGCTTTTAAGCACTTTAACTTCAACGTCTTTTGCAATTTGCACCATCACAGTATTATCGCTGTCATTGATCTTACTAACAACTCCAAATAGACCGGAGCTTGTCATTACTTCTTCTCCTTTCTTTACACCAGAAACTAAGGTTTCTTGATTACGACGCTTTTTTTCTTGTGGACGAATAAGCAAAAAATAAAATACCACAAAAATTAGCACCATCGGAACAAGATTTGTCAATAAACTAGACTCAACTGGCGGAGGAGCCGCTGGAGCACTGCTTGCATCTTGAACGGTAATAGTATCTGTTGTATCCATTTTGTACCTCTATAAATTCTAATCAGTTTGCTATATTATACGTGCTTATACCAAGCGTCAAATTAAATCAGACTAATGAATTTCAGAACGAGTGCAGGGCTTACAAGTGTAAGCAAGCACAGACGAGACTCGCAAAATTCGTTTGTATCAGTTAATTTGACGCTTGGTATTATTTATCTCTTTCAATTGCTTATTATAGAGCTTGTAATATTCTTTTTTGATTTTTAGCAATTCAGAGTGCTTGCCTTGTTCTACAATTTTGCTGTGTTTCATTACTACAATCTGGTCAGCATCCTTAACGCTCGCTAATCTATGAGTTATAATAATTGTTGTCCTACCGACTCTCAGCTTCGTTAGTGAATCGATTATTGATCGCTCAGAATTTGGATCAAGAGAGCTTGTCGCTTCATCTAAGACAAGAATAGGAGCATCTTTTAAAAATGCCCTAGCAATTGACAGCCTTTGTCTTTGACCGCCTGATAGAGTTGTTCCGTTGGACCCAACCATTGTATCGTACCCCTGGGGCAAGGCAAGAATAAATTCATGAGCATCAGCGGACTTAGCCGCTTTAATCACCCTATCTCTCGAAGCTCCAGTCGTTCCATAAGCAATGTTCTCTAGAGCAGTAGCATCAAAAAGCACTGTTTCCTGAGAAACTAAAGAGATTTGACTTCTTAATGACTTAAGAGCAACTTCTTTTATGTCATAATCATCAATGACAATTTGCCCAAGCGTTGGGTCAAACATTCGAATCACTAGATTAGCAAGAGTGGTTTTACCACTGCCAGAGCTACCTACAAAAGCATATGTTTTTCCTGAATCAATTTTTAAGTCAAGTGACTTCAATGCTATTTTCCCATTGGAAAATTTCATTTCAACATTTTTGAATTCAATGCATGGGGATACAAAAATTGGCTTGCTAGCATTATGTTTATCTAAAATAGTCGGTTTAAAATCAAGAATATTGAACACACGATTGGCTGCCGTAATACCCTCTTGTAAGTTTACATTTAAAGACACAAGGCTTTTAAATGGCCTATATGCTGAAACAAATGCGGTGATAAAGGCAAATAATGCACCAGGAGTCATCTTGCCTTGAATCACTGCAAAACCTCCATACCAGAGTACACAAGCTATGGCAAAACCGCTTAATATTTCCATTATCGGCGATGTAAGAGAATCAAATTTCGCTGCTTTTTTATAAAAGGCTAGAATATTTGAGGTTATCTTTCTTGCTCTCTCAGCTTCTATTTTTTCCGTACAAAAAGATTTCATCACTTTGATAGATAAAAAAGTTTCGTCTAGCCTCGCAGTAAAATCCCCTAATTCTTCCTGAGCTGAAGTTGTCACACTACGCATTTTTCGTCCAAGTCTTTGAATTGGGTATATCGCAAGCGGAAAAGCTAAGAAAATAAAAAATGCCAAAAATGGGTCTAAGCTAAACATTATTCCAATCAAAAATACTACCGATAATAAATGCTTTGCACAACCAACTAAAAGGTCAGACACCGCGCCCCGCATCAGCATTATGTCGTTTGTAAATCTTGAAATCAGTCGACCAGAAGATTGAGACTGAATGAATAAAAAATCCGCCTGTAACAAATGCTCATACATTAGCATCTGTAAATTTGTAAGAATTTGCTGACCAACAAACTTAATGATATAACTCTGAAAATACTCTGCAATGCCTTTTATTGAGTATATAGTTAACATCAAAAGCGGAATTACTACCAACATATGGCGATCATGTGTTAGGAATACTCGATCAATTGCAGGCTGCACCAACCTGACAATTGCCGCAGAACACATTGCGACGATAACCATAAAGAATATCGCCGTAAAGATTTTACTCTTATAGGGAGATACATGGTCTTTTAGAAGCCTTTTTATTACTTGCCGCGACTCAAGTCTTCTTTCATTTATCAAAATTAAGTACTCTTATCTTAGAACTTGTTTTCATAGAATTGTCTGATAGAATTTTTAGGATAATTTTTAATGATTTTTAATGCGAATATACATATATTAAAATTAAAAATTACAAAAATTATGCAGAATAAATCTATGGATACAGTTCTTATGTTCAATCTAAACAATATCCTGCAGATCTTATCGTCTTGATCAGCGGGTACCTATCAGAGTCAAGTTTCATCAGAGTTCTAATTCTATTTATATGGACATCAATAGTTCTATGAGCAATGTCTTTTTCTGTTCCCCAAACATAATCAATAATCTGGCGACGCGAATATATATTTTTAGGCTTCTGAACAAAAAGCTGCAGAATCTTGAACTCAGTTGGACCCAAATGCACCTGTTTTACACCTCTATGCACTCTAAAAGTCGATAAATCCATACTTATATCACTATACTTGATAACTTTATCCTGAAATATGGGCTTAGATTTTCGGAGTAACGATCTGATTGTTGTCATTAATTCGTTAGGGGTAAAGGGTCTATACAGCACCTCAGCGTAACCACTACTAATTAAATTGTAATTATCCACCGATTCGCCTTGTTCGATAATAAACACTATAGGTAATTCTTTTAGTTCCGGTATCTTTCTAAGACTTACCCCCATCTCTATCGCAGACTGATCTTGTATTCTAGAGCTAATTATCGCAACATTTGGTAAATGTACTTCAGCCGCCCGTTGAGCGGTTTCAGAATTTCTTGCTCTTGTAACATCGAACCAATAACGCTCAATAGTATTACAAAGACTGATATTCATTACCTCGTCTGCTTCAACAACTAATATTTTTGGCGGCAATTTATCTGACACGAACTAAGGCTCCTTAATTACTTGTATTTAATCCTATTCATCGTCAGTCATTATAATTCTTTTATGGTTACAGCCAAGTAAAATACAATTAACGAAGTGCTTTTTTTATTCTTTATGTTTAATTGAGGACATTTTTGCATAATTAAAAAAGATAATGCTTGAACAAATTAGTTTATATTGGTATAAATGGCCATATTTTCTAAAGTACTTTATTAATTGGAGACGCTTTTTATGGCATTTTATGAGTCCATTATTATTATTCGTCAGGACGTTTCGTCAGCTGACGTTGACAAGATCGTTGATGATCTTAAGCAAGTAATCAAGAGCTATGACGGCAACGTTGTAAAAACAGAATATTGGGGCTTAAGGAGTCTTGCATACGAAATTCAAAATAATAAAAAAGGCCACTATTATTTCATGGGTATTGAGGCGAATAAACCTCTACTAGATGAACTCGATAGAAAGACTAAGCTTAGCGAAAGTATAATTAGGACTTCATTAGTCCGTGTAGACGCAATCAGCAAAGATCCATCTCCAATTCTTAGAGCCAAAGGCTCTGATGACGAGAACACAGTTGATGTAACATCAAATAGAAACTAAAGTAATCATTATAAAATAAAAAGTAGATTAATTTAATGTCATACGAAACTTCTTCAGAATCAAATAAGTCATTTGAAAACTCAGGCGACAAAACTAATAGAAAGCCGTTTTTTAAAAAAAGCAAAGGCTGCCCTTTTTCAGGTAATGGAGCTAGTGTTATAGACTATAAAGATCCAGATCTTTTAGGAAAATTCATATCTGAAGGTGGAAGAATGTTACCAAGCAGAATTACTAACGTTTCTGCAAAACATCAGCGTGCTTTAAAGAAAGCAATTAAACACAGCAGAACTCTTGCGCTTTTGCCTTTCGTATATACAAGCAAGTAGTTTTCGGACGTAAATTTTAGTATCATTGAACATTTATTTATATACAAATATGCAAGTTATCTTAGTAAAGCCAGTTAGAAAATTAGGAAAAGTTGGGAACACTGTTACCGTCGCTGATGGTTTTGGTCGCAACTATTTAATACCTAAAGAATTCGCAATAAGAGCTACCAAAGAAAATATCGCTAAATTTGCTTCTCTGCAAAAAGATATGGAAGCTAAAAATTCTGAAAATAAAGCTGAAGCAGAAAAAGTCGTAGTCGACATTCAAAATAAACATATAACTTTTATAGCTCAATCTGCAGCAGATGGAAGATTATTTGGTTCAGTTAGTGCAAAAGCAATAGCTGTTGAGCTTTCAAGATTAGCAAATGTATCACTTAATTATACTAATATTCTTCTTGATACTCCTATTAAATTCAATGGTGTATTTGGCGTTCAAGTTATTCTCCACCCTGAAGTTATTACTACTATATTAGTGGTTGTTGCCAAAACAGATACCGAGGCACAGGACGCTTTAAGAGAGTATAAAGAAGGTGGCAAAAAAGAAGCTCAAGCCAAAGAAGATGAGCTAAGTTCAATGGAAGCAGAAAGCACAAAACAAAAGGAAATAGCTGAAGCAAATATAAATTAAATTCTTGGAGACAGGTCATTGTGTCTAAAAAAATTTTAGATTCTCTACCCATGGCTGAAACAACAGCACAATCCACATAAACTAAGCAGCTGCTAGTTTCTCACGCAATAGCTCGACTAATTTTTCTGTAGCACCAGCAATAGTTATATTTTCCAAAACTGCTATTTCAGTAGCTAGGCGGTTAAGCGCTGATTCATAAATTGTTCTTTCACTATAAGAACGATCATTATCAACATTTTTATATAAATCGCGCACTACTTCAGCAATAGCCTCAATTTGGCCTGAATTTATTTTGGTTTCGTACTCTTGAGCACGCCTGCTCCACATTTTATTACCACGTTTTGGCTTATCGTTTAAGATGCTATATACTTTATTAACATCACTTTTAGTAGCCAACATTCTAAGACCAGAAGTAGTCGCTCTTGAAACAGGAACTCGTAGAGTCATTTTATCATGCGGGAATGAAATTACGTAAACTTCCAGCTTAATGTCAGCTATTGCTTGGCTCTCTATTTCAATGATTTCGCCAACGCCGTGAGACGGATAAACTACTCTTTCGCCAACTTTAAATTCTGGTTTTTTTGACATGCGCACCTCATAAATTAAGGAAAATTACTCGCAAGCATAGTACCACATCTATTTTGAGAATAAAAGCATATAATTTAGTTAATAAGTTAATCTTCTGGTAACAACACCTCTCTTTTCCCGGAATGATTAGGCGACGAGAGGATACCATTTTTTTCCATTTCCTCAACAATATTTGCCGCACGATTATAGCCAACACGAAGACAACGCTGGATATAGCTAATAGAGGTTTTTCTTTCGGTCCTAACGATATTTACCGCTTGTGTGTATATATCATCCTCCCCTCCCTCTTCACCGCTTATACCAGAAAACATTTCATCTTCTGCCGACTCAGTAACAGCTGATATATATTCTGGAACTCCAGTTGACCTAAGGAAATTCGTGACTCTCTCAACTTCATTATCATCAACAAATGGACCATGCACCCGCAATATGCGAGAACTATTACCCATATAAAGCATATCCCCCATTCCAAGAAGTTGCTCTGAACCTTGTTCGCCAAGAATTGTTCGACTATCGATCTTGGAAGTTACCTTAAAGCTAATTCTACTTGGAAAGTTTGCCTTAATAACACCTGTAATTACGTCTACAGAAGGTCTCTGAGTTGCCATAATTATGTGGATACCAGCTGCTCTTGCCATTTGTGCTAAACGCTGAATAGATGTTTCGATATCTTTACCAGCCACAAGCATTAAGTCTGCCATTTCGTCCACTATTACAACTATGAATGGCATTTTGTTCATATCAATCGGGACAGATTCGTATGATGGCCTGCCTGTTTCTGAATCGAATCCAGTTTGAATTTTGCGCTCAAGAATTTGGCCATTTTTTACAGCTTCTTGCAGCTTCGTATTATAATTAGCAATGCTCCTAACTCCCAAATGCGACATTAAGCGATATCTATTCTCCATCTCTTTAACTGCCCATTTCAGAGCAACTACTGCCTTACCTGGCTCGGTAACTACAGGAGTCATAAGATGAGGGATATTATCATAGGCAGATAGTTCGAGCATTTTAGGATCTATCATAATCATACGGCACTCTTGAGGCGTATATCGATATAACAGCGACATAATCATTGCGTTGATAGCCACAGACTTACCAGAACCCGTCGTACCTGCCACAAGCAAATGCGGCATCTTTGCAAGATCTGCAACCATAGGTACTCCACCAAGGTCTTTGCCCAAAATCAGTGGGAGTGTAACTGATCTATCTTGAAATTCTGCAGTTTGGACCAATTCTTTCAACCGGAAAAACATTCTTTGTTTGTTTGGCAGCTCAATACCCAAAGCATTACGACCAGGAATTACCGCAATACGAGTTGAAATTGCTGAAAGAGAACGCGCTATATCATCGGAAAGTCCTATAACTCTCGATGATTTTGTTCCAGCTGCGGGCTCAAATTCATACATAGTCACCACTGGCCCTTCACGAACATCAATTATTTTGCCCTTTACTCCAAAATCACTTAGTACAGCCAGCAAATCCTCAGACTTTTGTTTTAATTCTTCTTGTGTTTGTGGTTTAAAACTCTGCACCTGGGCATCTGCCAAAAGGTCTATAGACGGTATTAAATCTTCACCATCTTCAGCTCTAGTCATCGCTGGTATTGAAACGCGTGGTATAGGAGCATGTGGTACAGGCGCTTGTATCGAAGGAGTAAGATTTTGTTTAAGCTTTGACCTCTGTTTCTCTGAGAAATCATTATTATCTTCAATTGTTGGAGCAATATTCTGCTGTACCATTTGGGTTGGTTGTATCGTCTGACGCACATTAATTTTACCAAATTCGCTAGATTCATAATAAGCTCTGCCACTATCAATCGCTCCCATTTTCTTGCCAAGCATTTGAAAAATGCCTGTTTTACTAATAGAAAAGGCAAAAAAACTAATAAACTTTCCATATGTTTGGAAACTAATACCGAGCGCAAGAACCAGAAAAATTAAAGAAGATACAGAAAAGCCAATATATGCGTACGTTTTATATAAAATCACATACTCAACGCTTATAATCAAGCTCCACACTCCAATTCCAAGGATACCGCCACTTCTAGAAGGCAGAATCGCTATCTCAAAATAATCAGCTCCACAGCTGGCACAGCTAGTAGACACTAACATTAAAAGAAAGCGTGTTTTTGACCATGTGATGTTACCAGCACGAAATAATTCATACGACCAGACTAAAGCAGATAATGGGATTATAAATGCTGATATGCCTATGAGTTGGTATAATAAATCGGATAAATACGATCCAAAATATAGTAATAAGTTACTTGGATAGCTATCTGTAACCAAATTAAATGAAGGGTCACTTGGATTATATGAGGCCAACGAGGCAAAAGTTGCTATAGAAAAAACAAACAACAACAATGATCGGATTTTACTTCCAGCAAATAGTCTTTTGATGTAATTCATCGCTTTTTAATTTAAGTTTATTGTTTTGCATTATAAACCTAGTACAAATTCAATCAAGTAAATTGGACTTATAAATATAGAAAAGTTGATGAGTTTGAATTTAAAATAACAGAGGCAGCAATGACCTACGTTAAGTTTTTATTTTCTAGTTAACGATTTATTTACTTTTATGTATCATACTGACGTTTAGGAAATTCCAAATATACATATGGGATTTTTACTATGATGTAACCAAACAAAAGAGAAGGCTAGTATTATGAAGAGAGAAGAACACAAAGAAAAAGCAAGCTCATCCTCAATAGGAAAAAGTGTTAAAACTACTATAGAGTCATATCAAGATATGAAAGGGCATTTAAGCGAATATTATGATGCATTTGTTTCAAATCCTGAATCATTCGGAGTTGGTCTTGAATTAGCTCATGAAATAAAAACTATGAATTCACTACAAGCAAAAGGGCTCTGGGTTTTGTTCAAAAAACAATTCAAACTAAAATTAACGGAACTAGAAAACCACGATCTAGCTGAATTACTAAATCAAGATCTCGCTGAAGATGGAGTTACTGTCGCTTCCAAAGAAGCTTTAAAAATGATTTTAAAGCACCCTGAAAAACTACAATATCATCTTGAACCAGAAATGATCGAAACTATACAAAAGATGGGAAGTAGTGAAAAAGACGAGTTGATGAAAGCTACGGCTTCCTTATATAGCATTGAATTAGGTGAATCTGCTGGGCATAAGATCTTAGCTTTTCTCAAGGGTTTGTGGACAAAACTAGCACCAGTACTAGAAAAAATATTTGGTGCACTGATTGACCATGGTATTGAAAAACTAGGCGAAGTTATGGGAACAAAACTACCAAGTGACTTTAGCGATAGCATAAAAGATAGCATTAGTGACATAGGGCATGCGACTGTTAAAATTACAACTAAGACCGTTACTGGACTTATAGATGATGGTTTAAATGGTGAAGACCCCCTCGATACTCTAAAAGAGGGCGCCAGTAGTTTCGGCACTACAATCATTACAGAAGTCAACGAAGTGACAGATTCATTTGTTAAACATGGCACAGAGAAAGTTATTGGACTTGTAGAGAGTCAGATAGGAGTGGAGCTAGATGATGTTAATCCACTTACAATGTCTAGTATGACGATTCATGAGAATATTACTACTATTAGTACGCTTGGGGAAAGCTCAGATGTCGTTGATGATAACCATGGTTAAATGAGAGAATTCATTTACTTGTAATATAATATTTTTTACTTTTAAATTGCTTGAATTAAAAAAGATTCGGCTGCGCAGCATACATTTTTGTACACTGCGCAGACGAGAACTGAGAAATGGCATTTAAATAATACACCTCAAAATAGACAATGCTTATCTAGAAAGACATAATTTGCCTTGCCTAACCACCCAAAAATAAAAAGAATCCTAATTATTTGTTTTATCATCATCAACGATAATCCTTTTTATTTTCATAAGCTCGTCAAAATGTTTTCTCTTATCTTCTGAGAGCCCAGCACGTCTTAGGGATAACATTTGGGTAAAAGTGCCTTGCACGCACCCTGGAGTTAACCGATCTGTAATCAAAAACCCATTCAAATGATCTATCTCATGCTGCAGCACCCTGGCATAAAATCCTGTAGCCACTTGCTCAATTACCAAACCATTCTCATTCTGATATTTTAGGTTAATCGATTTATATCGCTGTACCTTCCCATAAATACTCTTAACAGAATAACACCCTTCAAAGTCACTAAATATATCATTTTCATTTACAGGCGTATATTCTGGATTGATTATCGTATGCATTGAATAGGTTCTAACGTCTTCTCTTAAGAGAGAAGCACTTTCAGGTATATACACAACGGCAATACTTCTGCCAATATTTACTTGCGGCGCAGCTAGTCCAACACCATCTGCTTTAAAAAGCATCGTCTGCATAGAAGCAATTATCTTCTTATCTTTCACTGACAAGGGAAAATTCACATTCCTTGCTTTATTCTTAAGGACTGAACTTGACTGATCAATTTCACCTTCAATTGTAATTATTTTTAATTCCATAGCAAAAATTAGGTTTAGGTATATACAAATCCACGATATCTTATCCATTAAGAGTGCTCGCCATGACGTCTCCAAGTCATTTTGCCGTGCTTCTTACATCAAACTCAAATAGATTATATATTTTTTATAAAAAAATATATAATCTATTGTCAGCTTATGATAATAATATTGCCGTAGTATCGAAATACCAAGATACTTAACATTCTTTGTTTCAACTAAATTATTATGAGAGCTTATAAATGAGAACAATCAATAAAATTTCTACAGCCCTGGCAATTTCAACAATGCTTTGCAGCAGCACAGTATACGCCGAGAATGCGTTTGTCGCTGTCGGCCCTAGAATTGGTACACAAGGTATAGGTGCAGAGGCTAGAACACCAATTGCAGATGGCTTTTTTGGCAGAATCAATGGTAACTATTTTAAGTATAATCGTAGTTTTAATGACGGCGAAATCGATCTTAAAGGTAAACTAACACTTCTATCAGTACCAATAATGATTGATTGGCACCCTTTTGATGGATCAGGTTTCAGGCTTTCTGCCGGTATTGCATATAACGGCAATGAACTTAAAGCTACAGGGAAAGCTGCACAAGGCGCAAGACTTAATGGTGTTTTCTATAGTGCTAATGAAATCGGTTCTGTTACGACCAAGCTGTCACTTGGAAATGCCATTGCAGGAATTGCTTCTGTCGGTTACGATGGCTCTTTTATTAACAACAGCCCCTTAAGCTTCAATCTCGAAGCAGGCGTAATGTATGCTGGTAAGCCAAAATTGACAGTTACTTCAACTGGTATTGGTGGTGCTCTTGTAAAAGACCAAGTTAAAGCCGATGCATCAAGAGGATTGAAGAATATAGAGAAATATCTAAAGTTCTTCCCGATTGTTTCTATTGGTGTTAAATACGCTTTCTAAATTCTTTTTTGTCATTCCCGCGCCAGGCGGGAATCCATGGCAAAACGGCTAAAAGACTGGATTCCCGCGCTTCGCGCAGAATGACAATAAGGGATAGGAAAACCTCTGTAAGGCATTTCCGGCGGAGAGACTATTTAAATTTTTACTGCACAACATAGTTGATGACGGTACAACCAAAAGGAAGGATACCTAGGCCAAAGGCATGAGTAGCCACTCAACCAAGCTCATCATAATTTGTCCTTCCGTCAGGACTCTTACACGTGAATAAATAAAAGGGATACGAGATAAAACTTTATTGTAAGATCCATAAGAAAACGACGATATATGTACAAAAATATTATGGAATTACTGAGAATGTTTTTGCATAAAACAGCCTCTCGATATTATTCCAGCTCTCTTTATTGTCATTCCCGCGCCAAGCGGGAATGACAATAAGGGATAGGAAAACCTCTGTAAGGCATTTCCGACGGAGAGACTAATTTAACCAACAACAAAAAAAGCGCCATAAAGGCGCTTTCCATTGTAACTCAGTTTTATAAAATGCTATTCTGCTTTTGGTTCAGCCACCTTTTTTACAGCCGCTTTCTTAGCTGTATCAACTTTTTTTGCTGTCGCCTTTTTTGGCTTAACAGCTATAGTCGTTTTAGCTGGCTGTGGATTGAGCGTAATATCTTTTACTTTAGCACTTAAGCGACTTACTTTCCTTGCAGCAGTGTTCTTTTGAAGCAGCTTACACGCAACTCCTCTCATAATTTCTGATTGAGCAACCACTAAAGCCTTCTTCGCCTCTTCGGGTGAACCGGACTCAACCGCCGCTAATACTTTCTTGATATAAGTCTTAATACGACTTTTTCTGTTCTTATTTACTTCTGTATTGCGCTCAGTTTTTCTAATCGCTTTTTTTGTTGAAGAATGATTTGCCATAAATTTAAATTTCCTGTTCCATATCTTGTATTACTGGTGTCATACAGCCTTTTGCGCTTACATCTCTGTCAACAAATTCGATGTATGCAACTGGAGCTCTATCACCATATCTAAATCCTGCTTTGATCACTCTTGTGTATCCACCAGGGCGCTCTTTATATCTTGCGGCCAAGATTGACATCAATTTCTCTGCAGCAACTTTGTCTTTAATGCGTGAGATTATATCTTTTCTTGCAGCTAAAGTGCCATTTCTAGCCTTAGTAATTAATCGCTCTACAATCGGCCTTAATGCTTTAGCTTTGGGCAGAGTCGTTTTTATCTGCTCATTCATAATCAAAGCTGTAGCCATGTTTGCGAACATAGCCTTTCTATGAGAAGACGTCCTATTTAACTTTGATCCTTTTAATTTATGACGCATTTTTACTACCTAAAATTCCAACTTATTTCATCTATTGAGAAATTTATCTCAATAAGAATCTTCATATTTCTTGGCCAGCTCTTCAATATTCTCGGGCGGCCAACCACTTACTTCCATACCAAATTTAAGACTAAACTTAGACAGGACGTCTTTAATTTCGTTTAATGACTTTCTACCAAAATTTTGAGTACGTAACATCTCAGCTTCAGTTTTGTTAACTAAATCACCAATATATACAATGTTGTCGTTCTGCAAACAATTCCTTGATCTAACTGACAATTCAAGTTCATCAACTTTCTTAAGAAGAATTGGATTATACTCAAGCTCTTCTTTTGTTTCGTGCTTCTCTTCTTCCACTTCTTCAAAAGTAATAAAGAGTTGCAATTGGTCTTGTAAAATCCTAGCCGATAAAGCAATCGCCATCTCAGGAGTAATCGTACCATCCGTTTCAACATTCATTATCAACTTATCATAATCGGTTATCTGGCCAACACGAGTATCCTCAACCTTGTATGAAACTTTCTTAACTGGGCTAAATAACGCATCAATTGCTATAACACCGATAGGCATATCTTTCATTTTACCACTACCGGCTGGAACGTATCCTTTACCAGTTTCACAGTACAACTCCATTTCAAGCTCAACGTCTTTGGACAATGTACAAATCATCTGATCTGGATTTAAAATCTCAATATCTGATCCGGTTTCAATCATACCAGCGGTAACAACACAAGGCCCCTTGGCATTCATACGCACTGTTTTTTTCTCGGATGAATGAAGCTTTACTGCAACTTTCTTAAGGTTAAGGATTATATCGATTAAATCCTCTTTTACCCCAGATTTTGCTGAAAATTCATGTACTACCCCTGGAATCTTAACTGCTGTAATTGCGGCGCCTTGAAGAGACGAAAGCAAAATTCTCCGAAGAGCATTACCAATAGTTAAACCAAAACCACGCTCAAGCGGTTCAATAATTATATTCGCAATGTTACTATCATCGTTCTTACCGTCATACGTAATCTTTGACGGCTTAATCAATGAACTCCAGTTTTTATTCAGTGATAACATATGTCTTTCCTTAAAATCTACACTTATACTCTTCTTCTCTTAGGAGGTCTCACACCATTGTGAGCTACACCTGATACATCAGTTATAGAAGTCACTACAAAATTCTGACTAAATACTGCTCTCATCGCAGATTCTCTCTGAGAACCGGCTCCCTTAATTCTTATTGAAACAGTTTTTAGCCCATGTTCTTTTGCTTCTTCTGAAACTTTATCAACCGTAATTTGAGCTGCATAAGGAGTTGCCTTTTTAGCTCCTTTAAATCCATGCGAACCAGCAGTAGAAATAGCAATAACATTACCCTGAATGTCCGTAACCGTAACTATAGTATTATTAAAGGTTGCTTTAATATGAACAATGCCTAAGCTAATATTTTTCTTTTTCTTTTTGGATTTATTTGTTGGAGTCATTATCTATATCCTTAAATTATTTTTTCTTACCAGCAATTGCAACTGCCTTACCTTTTCTTGTTCTTGCGTTAGAATGCGTATTCTGACCACGAACCGGTAATCTTCTGATATGCCTTAAACCTTGATAGTTACAAATATCTTTCTTCGTTTTGATATTCATATTCACTTCTCTTCGAAGATCACCTTCTACCTGGAAATTCTTATCAATTTCATTTCTAAGAAGAACAAGCTCATTATCATCAAGATCTTTTACCCTCTTGCTCTCAGAAATATTTGTGTTTTTACAAATATTTCTAGCAGCGGTAAGCCCTATACCGTAAATATATGTTAAACTAATCACCAACCTCTTATTTGGCGGAATATTTACACCTGCAATCCTTGCCACAAAAACTCTCCAATTTTATAAAAAATAATTAGAAACAGAATAATATAAAAATATTCAACAAAGTCAAATCCTTTT
Organism: Rickettsiales bacterium; assembly: GCA_947505405.1. Lineage (GTDB taxonomy): Bacteria > Pseudomonadota > Alphaproteobacteria > Rickettsiales > Rickettsiaceae > Megaera_A. Next base: position 21,896 of record CANNHR010000001.1, on the reverse strand, counting down.
TACAATAGACGCCACTTCAGCGACGACCTTTTGCTTTGATTGACCAGCATTCACAATATAGAATTTACTCTTCTTTTTATAATATTCGATCATAGGAAGCGTCTCTTTTCTATATTCATCCAATCTAGCAATAATAGTATCTTGATCATCATCTAAGCGCGCTAACAACTCATTTGAGCCACATTCATCGCACACACCCTGCTTCGAAGGCTTGTCAAAATACTCGTTATAAATCCTACCGCATGAAATGCAGTTAATTCGTCCCAAAATACGTTTAATAGCATCTTCGTTGTCAAGATTAAAGAAGATGGTACTGATATCAGCATCTATTTTTTCAATAAAATACTCAGCTTGTTGAAGCGTTCTAGGATAACCATCAAGAATGCATCCATTCTTACATTCATCAGATAAAATATATTTCCTAACTATTTGGTTAACTAAGTCCGATGGTACAAGTTTGCCTTCGTTCATATAGCTTTCAAGCAATTTTGATTCCTTAGAATCTTCTTGAATCATTTTTCTAAAAATATCACCAGTAGATATATGCGGCAGAAAGAGATCTTTCGAGAGAATTGCACCTTGCGTTCCTTTTCCCGATCCAGGAAGGCCCATTAAAATTATTATTCGCTTGATCATTTCTCTTTTAACCTCATTTTTTTCACTAGCCCTTCGTATCTAGCACTAAAAAGATGCGTCTGTACTTGCGTGAAAGTATCGAGTACGACATTGACCACAATCAAGAAACTTGTTCCACCTAAAGCAAATGCAACAGAAAATTTATTCATTAACAGCTCTGGGACTATACACACGACTGACAAGTATATACTGCCAAGCACAGTAAGCCTAGTTAATAAGTAATCAAAGTATTCAGCTGTATTCTTACCTGGCCTTCTGCCTGGAACATAAGCACCGTGTTTCCTTAGATTATTTGCAGTTTCTTCAGAATTAAATACCACAGCAGTATAGAAAAAACTAAAAAACATTATCAAAGAAATATACAGAAGAATAAACAAAGGTTTTCCATGACCTAAATACCGCGAAATCATACCCATAATTTCTGAGTCTTTACCAGAAGAAAAATCAGAAATGGTAGCTGGAAAAAGCAACACTGAACTAGCAAAAATTGGCGGAATAACACCAGAGGTATTAAGCTTGAGCGGCATGTGCGTGGAATCTCCACCATATATCTTATTACCAACTTGCCTTTTTGGATATTGTACTAGCACCTTTCTCTGCGCACGCTCGAAAAAAATAATCGTGGTAATCATCACCAACACTCCGGCACATATAGCCATAACAACCAGAGGCGACATCGCACCTTTGCGCGAGAGCTCAAACATACCAATTACCGCGCTTGGCAGCCCAGAAACAATACCAATAAAAATTATCAAAGACGTACCATTACCAATTCCTCTCGACGAAATTTGCTCACCAAGCCACATCAAAAATATAGTGCCTACTACGAGAGTAGTAATGGTTGATATTTTAAAAATCACAGGAGCAATAATCACGACCGGCCCATGTGGAGTTATCGTTGACTCCAACCCGAGCGTCACTCCGTACGCTTGAAACGCGGCAAACAGAACTGTAAGATATCTTGAAAGTTGATTGATTTTGCGACGCCCAACCTCGCCATCTTTTTTTAAATTCTCAAGAGGCTTGTAGGCAATTGTCATCAATTGAATAACAATAGAAGCGGTAATGTACGGCATAATTGCTAGGGCGAAAATCGACATTCTCTCAAGCGAACCACCTGAAAGCATGTTGAACATACCAAGAATTCCACCCTGATTTTGCTGAGCAAAACTAGCCAAGGCTATAGAGTCTATTCCAGGTATAGGAATGAAGGAGCCAAATCTACAGACAACCAAGATACTCAAGGTGAATATAATTCTGCTACTAAGCTCTCCTTTCGATTTTTGCATTATATTTTCTTTTTACAGTACCTTGCCACCAGCTTTTTCAACAACTATTTTTGCCCCTTCTGAGCATGCATCTAATTCGATTGTAAGCTTGTGACCGACTTTATCAAGACCGCCCAATAATTTAACAGACACCCTCTTGCTTTTGATATAGCCAATATTAACAAGAAGATCTTTATTAATGCTACTAGCACTGTCAATACGCTTCATTGAAATTAAAGCTTCGATATCAGCAAGACTTATTGGGGTATATTCTGGAGATTTAGAACATCTAAATCCTCTTTTGGGCAAACGCTTAATCAGCGGCATCTGTCCGCCTTCAGTTTTAATTGCAACCCCAGATCTAGACTTTTGCCCTTTCTCACCTTTACCACAAGTTCTGCCAGTACCGCTACCGTTACCTCTGCCAACTCTTTTTCTTGGTTTTTTAGAGCCAGGTATGTTAAATAATGTGTTTAATTTCATAACCATAATTCCTTATTATATATAGTCGTTTAAGTTGAATTAGCATAAATTTCTATTTTATCTTTTGTCTTTTAAAAATCACCACTCATACCCAAAATGGGTTAGCATTTGGAGTATTCGCAGCAATATTTAAAAGACAAAATATTTTCTATAAATATACCCTAATTCAACTTAAACGACTATAGTTTCTACACTTACTAAGTGTCTAACTTTACTAACCATTCCTCTAACCGAAGGAGTATCTTCAAGCACTCTGGTTCTACTCAGTTTATTTAACCCTAATCCGATCAAAGTTCTACGCTGAGCATCGGGACGCCCAGTTGGACTTCCTGTTTGAGTCACCTTAATCTGACTTTTAGTTTTTGCTTTTTTCTCAGTCATGCCACTACTATCAATTTTAATTTATATTTCCTTCAATACCAGAAGAATTCACAGATAACTCTGCAATATTCTTATCTCTTCTAGCTGCAATAGCTTTAGGGGAACTAAGATTCTTTAAAGCATTAAATGTCGCAGCAATCATAGCATTTGGACTAGATGAACCTAGAGATTTAGCTACTATATCTTCTATTCCCAAACGGCCAAAAATAGATCTCAGTGGTCCACCAGCAATTACCCCAGTACCAGGAGCAGCTCTTCTGAGCAAAACTTTAGCAGCGCCGCTTTTTCCTATCACATCATGATGGATCGTTCTGCCTTTATATAGAGGTACAGTAATCATATTATTTCTTGCATCTTTTGTAGCTTTAGCCCGCGCTTCTGTTACTTCCTTAGCTTTACCATTCCCATAACCAACTCTGCCGTTCTCATCACCAACTATCACAATGGCTGCGAAAGAAAAGTTACGCCCACCTTTAACAACTTTCGTTACTCTGTTTACGTGGACTAAATCTTCTACTACGCTATCTGTATTTTTAGACATCTGTTTTCTCTATTAAAATTGCAGTTTCTTTCTTGCTTCATCAGCAAGAGCCTTTACAACACCGTGGTACTTATGGCCACCTTTATCAAAAGCCACAAGTTTTATTGACTTTTTCTCTGCACGATCAGCAAGAAGTTTACCAACTTTAATTGCAAACTCTATATTACAGTTTGATTTAGCCGGCTTTCTAATTTCCTTATCCAAAGTCGAAGCAGCTACCAAAGTTCTTGAAGTAGAATCATCTATAATTTGAGCGTAAACATGACGCCCCGATTTAAAAACAGACAATCTATTTCTGTCAGATACTTTTTTCAGCTTTGTTCTTACTCTTTGCCTCCTTCTTATGAAGCCTGGGTTATTTGAACTCATATATTTCCTTATACCATTCCTGAAATTAACTTTACAGATGTAATTTTTCGCGCATTCGCATCCTTTCACCTATAAACTTAGGCTACGAGAACTAAAAACTAACCTTTTTTACCTTCTTTTCTCTGCACATACTCACCTTTGCGTCTAATACCTTTGCCTTTATAAGGCTCTGGAGGTCTTTGATTTCGGATGATAGCAACATACTGCCCCAATTTCTCCTTATCATGCGACTCAAGAGTAATGATATTCTGCTTTGGCGTATCAACCTTGATCCCCTCAGGAATTTCGATCTTAGTATTATGACTCTTCCCAAGAGTCAAATTAAGATATTTTCCCTTGACGGAAGCTCTGTAACCAACACCATTAACTTCGAGCTCTTCAGCAAAACCAGAAGTAACACCCTTAACCATCCCATTGATAATACTTCTTGCAGTACCCCACATAGCTTTCGCCATTAAATCAAGTGGTTTTACAATAATAGCACCATCTACATGCTCTATAGAAATCTGTCCAGCAAAAACTTTCTCAAGCGCTCCTTTTGGGCCTTGAATTTTTACATTCAAACCAGAGATTTCAACTTTTACCCCTGCCGGAACTGGGATTGGTAATTTACCTACTCTTGACATTACAAAACTCTAAAATACTTTACAAATTACTTCGCCGCCTACATTCGTTTTCTTGGCTTGTCTATCAGACATAACGCCATGAGATGTAGACAAAATATGAATACCCATATTATTAAAATAACCAGGCAAATCATTAATTGAAGAATAAATTCTTTTTCCTGGCTTAGATACTCTATGAATTTCAGATATTGCCGGTTCCCCAACACGCGAATATTTCAACGAAATATCAATTACCTTTTTTTCTATATCTTTCGTATAACCAACGATAAAACCTTCGCTCTTTAATACATCAAGAACCGTACATTTAAGATTAGACATGGGCAAAGCTACATTAAGGAGCTTGCTCTTTTGACCATTTCTAATCCTAGTTAGCATATCCGCAATATTATCTGACATCGACATAATGATAATTCCCTAATCTTTCTATTTGTTTTTTTTACCAGCTAGCCTTAATAACACCAGGAAGCATCCCTTTTGCGGCTAACTCTCTAAGTACATTACGACATAAACCCATTTTACGATGAAAGCCTCTTGGTCTCCCTGTTATCGCACATCTATTTCTAACTCTAGTCTTAGCAGAATTTCTTGGCAAATCGGCTAGTTTTAACACTAACTCGAATCTTTCTTCAAGCGACAGCTTTTTGTCTTGTATTTTGCTAGACAAAGCTTCTCTTTTCGATCTGAAAGATTTTACTAACTTTTTTCTTTTTTCGTTTCGGTTTATAGATCCAATTTTTGCCATATTTTTGTGCTTTTAATTAAACTTTAATTATAGAATGGAAGGTTAAAACCAGACAGTAGTACCTTCGCCTCTTCATTTGTCTTAGCAGTTGTTACAATGGTAATATCCATACCCCTGATTTTATCAATTTTATCATAATTGATTTCAGGAAAAACTATCTGCTCTTTAATACCGAAAGTAATATTACCTTTTCCGTCAAAACTCTTAACAGATAATCCTTTGAATTCTTTTACCCTTGGCAAAGCAACAAGAACTAGTCTTTCTAAGAACTCGAACATTCTATCTCTTCTTAGCGTAACTTTACAACCCAGCTTCATACCTTCGCGCAGCTTAAAGGTCGCAATAGACTTCTTAGCGTAAGTAGTATACGGCTTCTGGCCAGTAATGGCAGTCAAATCACTGATCGCATGGTTAATAACCTTCGAATCCAGCACTGCATCACCAACACCCATATTTACCACAATTTTCGACAACTTAGGCATCTGATGTTTATTAGGATACTTAAACTCATCCTGTAAAGTTTTAACTACCTGCTTACTATAAAGCTCTTTAAACCTGAGCAACATTATTTACCTTCCTTAGAAATTATCTCACCAGACTTTTTGGCAAATCTAACTTTTTTACCATCTTCGAGGATCTTATATCCTATTTTTGTAATTTCATTTGTCTTAGGGTCAATATGACTCACATTTGATACATGAATAGGAAGCTCTTTCTGTACGATACCACCTTCAGTCGTCTGAGTGGCCTTAGTATGCTTCTTCGCAAGGTTCACACCGGAAACTATAAGCTTTTTCTCAGAAGGAAATACTTTTAGCACATCCCCTACCTTACCTTTGCTTTTTCCAGTTATTACCTTAACCTTATCGCCCTTTTTAATTTTCAGTTTACTCATCTAAATCACCTCTTCCGCAAGAGAAATTATTTTCATAAAGCCCTTTCCTCGAAGCTCTCTAGGCACTGGACCAAAAACCCTAGTACCTATTGGCTCATTCTGCTTATTGACAAGAACAATCGAGTTTGAATCAAACTTGATGGTACTACCATCTGGTCTTCTTACTCCTTTTTTAGTTCTTACAATGAGGCCTCTATGCACTTCGCCTTTCTTAACTTTGCCACCAGGAGATGCTGATTTTATTGATACTACAATAACATCACCACAACCAGATATCATACGAGCAGAGCCCCCAAGGACTTTAATACACATCACTTTTTTTGCACCTGAGTTATCTGCAACATCAAGCATACTCTGCATCTGAATCATAATTCAAAACTTCCAATTCATATAACATTAAACAAAGGACAAAATACAGAAACCGCCCTAAAAAGTCAACGACTTTCGCCCATTACCACCCAAGACTTAGTCTTGGAAATAGGTCTACATTCCTGAATCCTTACCTCATCACCAACCTTGCACAGATTATTTTCATCGTGCGCCGCGTATTTAGTAGATTTCCTTACAGTTTTTTTATACAAAGGGTGCCTATAAGTTCTTTCAACTTTCACCAAAACCGTTTTATCATTTGTTGCACTTTCAACTGTACCTTGTAAAATTCTTTTAGGCATCTATTTCGAGCCTCCGCCTTTTCTTTTTGTTAACTCAGTATTTACTCTAGCGATATCTTTCCTTACTCTAGAAAATCTTGTTGTATTAGTCAGCTCTCCTAAAGTTTTCTGAAACCTCAAATTAAAAAGTTCTTTTTTTAGAAAAACAACTTTTTCTCTTAGCTTCTCAACACTCAACCCAGAAAGCGCCTTTGATGTAAATTCTTTATCACTCATATCTTTGTACTATTTTTGTTCTAACCGGTAACTTTGCAGCAGCAAGCTCTAAAGCTATTCTTGCTACATCTTCATTTACTCCATCAATTTCAAACATAATTCTTCCAGGAGACACTCTTACAGCAAAATATTCAGGAGATCCTTTACCTTTACCCATACGAACTTCATTCGGTTTTTTAGAAACCGGCAAATCTGGGAAAATTCTGATAAAAAACTTACCTTGCCTCTTCATATGCCTTACTGCAGCACGACGTGCCGCCTCTATCTGCCTTGCTGTAACGCGCAATCCATCCAGTGACTTCAGCCCGAACATACCAGAATTAAGCATAGTTCCGCTCTTCGCTTTAGGAGCAACTCTTCCTTTATGAGCTTTTCTAAATTTTTGCTTTTTTGGAGCTAGCATTTTAATCTTCCAATCTAATATTAATAATTATCTTCTAGGCTGCTGACTATATTCGCCTTTATATATCCATACTTTGACACCGATTATACCATATGTAGTCAAAGCCTCAGCTGTACCATAATCAATATCTGCACGCAGTGTATGCAAAGGAACTCTTCCTTCTCTATACCACTCAGTTCTTGCAATTTCTGCCCCGCCTAAACGACCAGAAACAGCAACTTTAATACCCTTACCACCCTGCTTAAAACAGTTTTGAATCGCCATTTTCATCGCTTTTCTGAATGAAACACGACTTTCAAGCTGCTGAGCAATTGTTTGCGCAGCGACATTCGAATCAATTCCAGGCTTTTTAATTTCATGGATATTAATAAACACCTCAGACGATGTAATTTTTTGTACATCCTGCTTGAGTTTCTCAATATCAGAACCACTTTTTCCAATGATCATACCAGGCTTTTTAGCATGGATGTTAACTACAATACTGTTACTAGGTCTTTGAATTATTACCCTACTTACTTGAGCAAGTTTATATTTTTTAGTAATTAGCGACCTGACTTTTAAATCTTGCAACAATTTCTCAGCGTAATCCCTTTCTGCATAAAGCACAGACTCCCAACCCTTAAACAAGGTCGGCCCTACTCTAAAACCATGGGGATTTACTTTCTGTCCCATATTATTTCTCCTCTTTTTCGGATACTGTTATATACAAGTTACTAAACGGCTTAATAATTTTAGCCCCTCTGCCCCTTGCTCTAGCTCTAAACCTTTTCATTACTATAGAGTTACCAACAGTAGCTGAACTTACAAAGAGATTATCAATATCAAGCCCCATATTATTTTCAGCGTTAGCAATAGCGGACTGCAAACATTTTTTTACATCAATAGCTATACGCTTTGGTGAAAAAGTCAGCTGCACCAATGCATCTGAAACTTTCATGTTTCTGATCACCGCAGCAACTAAATTCAACTTTTGAGAACTAGTCCTTAAACGTATAACCGAAGCCCTTGCTGACAAATTACTCATTACACCTGCACCTATTTTCTTTTCGCTTTTTTATCCGCACCATGCCCATGATAGGTACGCGTTGGAGCAAAAGCACCAAGCTTTTGCCCAACCATTTCTTCTGTAGCCGAAACTGGTATGAACTTATTACCATTATGCACAGCAAACGTAAAACCAACAAACACTGGCAAAATCGTTGACCTTCTCGACCAAGTTTTGATAATTTCTTTATTACCCGTTTCAATCAATTTTCGTACTTTTTTTAGTAAGTACCCATCGACAAAAGGACCTTTCCATACCGAACGTGCCATATCTCATTCACCTATTTTTTTGTTCTTCTTCTTAATATAAATTTAGATGTAAGCTTATTCTTACGAGTCTTCTTACCCTTAGTTGGTTTCCCCCATGGAGTAACAGGATGACGACCACCAGAAGTTTTACCTTCACCACCACCATGCGGGTGATCGACAGGATTCATAGCAACACCTCTAACATGAGGACGTCTGCCAAGCCACCTATTTCTTCCAGCTTTACCAACAATCGTGTTCTTCTTATCCGCGTTAGATAAGGTACCAATAGTTGCCATACAGCTAAGCGGCACAATTCTAAGCTCCCCAGAAGCCAACTTTAACTGAGCGTAACCAGAATCTTTTCCAACAAGACTCACTGAAGTTCCGGCTGATCTTGCAATTTGCCCGCCTTTACCAGGTTTCATCTCAACATTATGCACAATCGTACCAACTGGAATATTCTTCAGAGAAAGACAGTTTCCAATTTTTATATCAACATCATCATTACCAGACACTATTTTATCGCCTTGCTTCAACTTGGCTGGAGCTAGAATATATGAAAGCTCCCCATCCTCGTATCTGATCAGCGCTATATAAGCCGTTCTGTTTGGATCGTACTCAATGCGCTCAATAGTCGCCACACTATCAAACTTATTTCTCTTAAAGTCAATAAGTCTATAAAGTTTTTTGTGGCCACCCCCTATATGACGAGAAGTCATTCTTCCACGGTTATTTCTACCACCAGTCTTAGCAATACCTTCTGTTAATTGCTTGTGCGGTCCACCTTTCCATAAATCGCTCCTATCAACTCTAATTAAACCTCTTTGCGATGGAGTAGTCGGATTATATTTCTTTAAGGCCATTATTTAATACCTCCAGCTAAATCTATCGTGTGATCTTTTTCTAAGGTAACAATTGCTTTCTTTATATCAGATCTACGACCAATAACACCCCTAAATTTCTTAACCTTACCTTTTTGATTCAGAACGTTTACGGCCTTTACTTTCACTCCAAATATCTCTTCGATAGCTTTTTTTATCGAGACCTTATTGCTGCTTGGAGAAACTTCAAACACGTACTTACCATGCTCACCGAGAATCGTAGTTTTTTCAGTGATTATAGGTTTTCTTATCAAATCGTACTTAATCTTAGTCGTCATTACTTCAACCTCTCTTCTAGAAGCGGCAGCGCATCTTTAGATATCAACACATGATCACTTCTTATAATGTCATAAACATTTGCACCTATTACTGGCACCACACAAGTATTAATCGCTGAAGCAGCAGATAGCTTTAAATTCTTCGGGGCAACAGACGCTCCGTCAATCACAAAAAATCTACCGCCACCAAAATTAGCAAGCGCTTTAACTAGCTCAGCAGTTTTTGGCTGCTTCATCTCCACAGAATCGATAAAATGAAGCGCACCTGCAGCTAATTTTATCGAAAGTGCATGTCTCAAACCTAGCTTCCTAACTTTTTTTTGCAGACTCGTCTCATGAGACCTTACTTGCGGACCATGAGCTATACCACCACCACGGCGCTGAACGCCCCTGATATTACCCTGCCTTGCATTACCAGTCCCTTTTTGCTTAAACGGTTTTTTGTTCGAACCAGAAACTTCACCTACTGTTTTAACAGAGTGAGTTCCACTTCTCGCCTTAGCTCTTTGCCAATCGACAACTCTCTTAATGATATCTTCTCTTGCTTCCAGCCCAAAAATAGAGTCGTTTAGCAACACTTCGCCAACAACTTTGTTTTTTAGACTTACTAAATCAGCTTTCATAATTTTTACCTAATTTCACTCAATCCAATATCTTAAGACTATGCAGAAACCGCTTTCTTAACGGCGTCTTTAATAGACACATACTTACCCTTTGATCCAGGAACATTTCCCGAAACAATAATTATTCCTTTCTCATCATCAATTTCTACAATTCGTAAGTTTTGGATAGTTACATTCTCGTCACCCATATGACCAGCCATCTTCTTACCTTTAAATACCTTACCAGGATCTTGACACTGACCAGTTGAGCCATGAGAACGGTGTGATACAGAAACACCATGAGAAGCTTCCAATCCTCTAAAATTATGTCTTTTCATAACTCCAGCAAACCCCTTACCAATCGATCTACCTGTAACATCAACAAATTGACCAATTTTAAAGTGACTTGGCTTCATTTCACAACCAACCTCAAGTAAATTGTCTTTAGAAACTCTAAATTCTTTTAACAAGCCTCTTGGTTCAACTTTTGCGTCAGCAAAAACTTTTCTCATCGGCTTAGAAACTTTCGAAGGCTTCTTCAAAGTCGACCCCAAAACAACAGCATTGTATCCGTCCCTAGAATCGGTCTTTTGACCAACCACTTGACAATCCTCAAGTTGTAAAAATGTAAGTGTAATTCTTTCACCTTGCTCGGTGAACATTGAGCTCATGCCCAATTTTTTTGCGACCAAACCTGTTCTCATCTTTAAGCACCTACCAATTTAATTTCAACATCAACACCAGCTGGTAAGTCAACTTTTCTCAAAGCTTCGACAGTTTGCGGAGTAGGATAATTAATAATCACCAATCTCTTTTGAGTTCTAATCTCAAATTGCTCTCTGGACTTCTTATCAATGTGAGGACCTCTTATAACCGTAAACCTCTCAATATGTCGTGGAAGAGGGATTGGACCACTAACATCCGCACCAGTACGTTTCACCGCACTAACAATCTCGCCTGTTGCATGCTCAAGTGAGCGATGATCAAAAGACTTCAGTTTGATTTTTATTCTCTGATTATTCATATTAACCTTTATTTAAAACAGCCCAAGTATGAGCCTCAAAAAGAGACCCCAACTCTCAAAACCTGTCTTCAAAGAATTATTCTGCATAATTTTTGTCTAATATTTTGCATTTTATGAATAATTTTTAATTTTAATATTATGTATATTCGCATTAAAAATCATTGAAAATTATCCTAAAAATTCTATCAGACAATTCTATGAAAACAGGCTCTAAATAATTAGCGGCCCAGAACTCCAGGCCGCTTTACATATTTACTTAAGAATTTTTGATACAACACCTGCACCAACAGTTCTACCACCTTCACGAATCGCAAAGCGTAGCCCTTCATCCATAGCAACAGGAGAAATCATCTTAACGACAATTTTCGTATTATCACCAGGCATTACCATTTCTTTACCAGCTGGTAATTCAATTTCACCAGTAACGTCAGTAGTTCTGAAATAGAACTGTGGGCGATAATTCTTAAAGAATGGCGTATGACGCCCACCCTCTTCTTTATTAAGAACATAGATTTCAGCTTCGAATTCGGTATGAGGCGTAATTGAACCAGGTTTAGCTAAAACCTGCCCTCTATATACATCTTCTCTTTTTGTACCACGAAGAAGTATGCCAACATTATCGCCAGCTTGACCAGAATCCAGAAGTTTTCTAAACATCTCAACACCAGTACAGATTGTTTTTTCAGTAGGTTTAATACCAACGATTTCAATTTCTTCGCCAACTTTAACCATACCTTGTTCAATCCTACCAGTAACTACAGTTCCACGGCCTGAAATTGAGAACACATCTTCAATAGGCATCAAGAACGGCTTCTCAAGCTCACGCTTTGGTTGTGGAATATAAGAATCAACTGCATTCATAAGCTCTTCAATACATTTTTCATCAGTACCATTAAGAACATTAAGCGCAGAACCTCTGATAATAGGAACCTCGTCACCTGGATACTCATAAACAGTAAGAAGCTCTCTTACTTCCATTTCTACCAGTTCTAAAAGCTCTTCATCATCTACTTGATCAACTTTGTTTAAGAACACAACCAACGAAGGAACACCCACCTGACGAGCTAAAAGAATATGCTCTCTAGTTTGCGGCATTGGTCCATCAGCAGCTGACACAACAAGTATTGCTCCATCCATTTGGGCAGCACCAGTAATCATGTTTTTTACATAATCAGCGTGGCCAGGACAGTCGACGTGGGCATAGTGCCTCTTATCTGTTTCGTATTCAACGTGCGCGGTTGAAATCGTAATACCCCTTGCTTTTTCTTCTGGAGCACCATCTATCTCATCGTATTTCGACTCTTTTGCCCAACCCTTTTTCGCCAAAACCTTAGTAATCGCCGCTGTAAGAGAAGTTTTACCATGATCCACGTGACCGATAGTTCCTATGTTACAGTGCGGCTTATTCCGCTCAAACTTTGCCTTTGCCATAAGTTTTCTCCTAAAAATATATAAAAAAGTTCAACAACTAAAAAATTACTTAACTTAAAACACCATCTCTCAAAATTCCATAGCTACTCAAAGCTTATGGAGCGGGTGATGGGAATCGAACCCACGCAGCCAGCTTGGAAGGCTGGGACTCTACCATTGAGCTACACCCGCAATACTCACCTAAACCACACTATAAACCGTGGTGGAGGGAGAAGGATTTGAACCTTCGAACGCATACGCGGGCAGATTTACAGTCTGCTGCCATTGACCACTCGGCCACCCCTCCTGATAAAGTGACTGATTGAATAAGCGCCTTTTTGGGTAATTTTGTTGTCAAAACTAGCCTCCGGTACTCACGTACAAGGGTACGCTTAAGTTCCTCGTCGTCGTTTTTTCTAAAACTTCCTACAAAAATTCGACTGATCCAAATCAGCCCCCTAAAACTCACAGCAAAATAAACCACTCGAGCGCTAAACGCAAGCACTAATTCACAAAGCATCAATCTCAAGCTTTTTTATACCCTTCAGGTGCGGTATATCTAAATGTTTAGTTGTAAGTTTTTATAATAAATAGTAGTTTATGTCAAGAACATTTTTGAGTAAAAGCTTAGCTATTATGCGTATTAAGAAGAAAACAAACATTTCAAATAGATCAGAGTACTATATGTATGGTACCCATGCTGTTTTAGCAGCAGCAAAAAATAACAATCGCGACATTAAAAAAATATTTTGTCTTTCAAGGTTTGCCGACGAGTTTAAAAACAAACTCAAGAATCATGATGTAGAAATAGTGCAAAATGACCTTATTATAAAGAAAATTGGTAAAGATCAACCTCACCAAGGCGTCATTGCACTTGTTAGTACAATTTTTAAAAATAGCATAGATGAATTGAAGTTCTCTTCTACTAAAGATAGGGTTGTTATATTAGATCAAATATCTGATCCTCAAAATATTGGAGCAATTATTAGAAGCGCCGCAGCTTTTAACATAGACAAAATAATATTACCTAAAGATAACGCTCCAGACGAAAATGCTTCAATTGCAAAAGCAGCCTCTGGATGTTTAGAATTAGTTCAAATAGCAAAAGTAACAAACATTAAACACACAATCGAAGCATTAAAAGATAAAGGATTCTGGATCGTTGGACTAGACTCTAAAGGTCAGAGCAATTTAACAGAAATATTAGATATTGATAAAGTTGCTATAATTATAGGTTCTGAAAATAAAGGAATGCGCAAACTGACCTCCGAATCATGTGATTTTCTTGTAAAGATACCAATTTCAGAGCAAGTAGAGAGCCTAAATGCGTCTAATGCAGCTAGTATAATTTTTTACTTGCTAGCTCCGCTCCTTATTTAAAATAGAGAATGGGACCCGTATGCGCGCTCTAAAAGCAACTCAAGATAAAAAAACTATACTCAATTCATTCCAAGACGATCTTTTTATTTATTTTACAACAATAGCTGCTACATAATGATGATGTACAAATTTTTAGTAACATATGTAATTGAGTAATTTGGTTAGTGATGATCAAAATCAGTGAGTTGATTGATAAGTTTAGAAAGACCGAAACGAGTGGGTCAGGCACGCCAACCGATGAAATGGCTCCACATGGAGAGGTAAAACGGCTAAGGAACTGGTATGAAGAGCGTTATGACAACATAACAGTCCAGCGGAATTTATTGTTTTTGCTGCTATTAATCTTGCTTTGTTTATCAATAGTATCAATTGGCGTAGTAGCTTACGTAATAAACACGAAAAGATTTGATCCATTTGTAATACAAATTGATGATACAACTGGAATAGCAAAAGTTGTAAACCCAATTTCATCTAGTGTATTAAGTGGTAACGAAGCGCTGGCTCAATATTTCATCAAACGGTACATCATTGCCAGAGAAACATACAACCCGGTAGATTTTAGCACAGAAGCAAAACGAATAGTCAGATTACTTTCTGCAAATTCAATTTACTGGGACTATCGTGGATACTTAAAAAATGAAGCAGTTGATCCAACCATTAAGTACGGACAAAAAAATACAACATACTTGGTGGTTAAGTCGTGGTCTAAATTAGCTGACAACAAATATATTATGAGATTCTCAATAAACGAAACTGCTGGAGCAATGAAGGTTTTCAACAAAATAGCAGTGGTTGAGTTTCAGTATTTACCCATGGAATTGACAGAAAGCGACAAAGATGTCAATCCAGTAGGTTTTCAAGTAACCGGATATAGGATGGACGATGATAGTAGTTAGAATATTTTTAACCATATTGTTAATTTTTGCTTGTTCAAATAAAATTGTTTTAGGAGATGACGCTCCTTTAACAACTGATAGCAGAATAAAGACGTATTTTTATAACCCCAATGATGTGTATCTTCTTGTTCTGCATTATGGATTTCAATCGCATATTGAATTTGGCAAGGGCGAGACTATTGAAACAATTACCTTAGGTGACTCTTACGCATGGAAGATCACACCTTTAGGTAATAGATTATTTATAAAACCTATGGAGCGTGATATTAGAACAAATATGACTATTATCACAGACAAGAGGACGTACCAATTTGATATTGTTGCTAAAGAACTTGAAGACGGCAGCGAAAGAGATTTAGTGTATGTCATTAGGTTTCAATACCCAAAAAAATCTAGGTAATTTATGTCAAAAGACGCCCTACCAGTTCAAACACCGGATAACAAAGAGTCGCCAGAGGTTGAGCAGGAGCTATCCCAGGTTGCCACTAATCCAAAACAGAGTATACTAATACTAGTTGGCGTTATTGCCGTTTTTGGTTATCTGTTTTTCAACTTATTTATTAACTCGGGTGATGTAGACAAAAATAAAGATAAAACTCCAGTGCCAGATGAGGTAGCAAAGCCAATTCAAGTAGCGGCTGATAGTGACATCCCATCAATTCCAACATTACCTGCTCCACCAAAGTTGGAAGATCCAACTCCACCACCGCCGCCTCCGTCGGATGCTGAGGCTCTACCAATGGCGGAAGAAGCACTTCCTTCCCTACCCTCTAACTCTGAAATATTGCCAACACCAGAAGTAACATCGGCTCCTACTCTTCCTTTTGGCAAAGTACGAGATGACGATGCTCAAAAAAGGCAAGAAGCAAAGCGAAAATCTGCAATAGTACTAGTAGCTGGAACACCTCAAACGAAATCTGCTGAACAGCTTCAGCAAGAAGCTGACTTCAGCTATCGTGGAGATATGAACCTTGTTTTGGGACGTGGTAAAATCATTGATGCAATTATTGAAACAGCACTTAACACTGATCTTGGTGGCGAAATACGAGCAATAATCACTAAAGATATATATTCTGAGTGGGGCAAAAATATTTTACTTCCAAAAGGTTCTAGAGTGTTTGGTAGTTATGCTGTAGGGATTGATGGCTCGTATGGGCGAATTTCGATTGAATGGACAAGAGTAGACCTTACGACTGGCTATACTTTGAACTTGAGCGGTACAGGAGTAGATAATGTAGGAAGAAAGGGCAATCAGGGGAGAGTAGATAATAAATTTAGAGAGAGATTTTCTAATGCCATTTTAAGATCTGCATTCAATGTTGTTTTAGCAAAAACTATTGACTCGCTAGTTAAGCCACAAATAGATTCTCAAGCTGCAGCCAACCGCAACCTTGCTGCGTCTAATGTGAAGAATATAGCAAACGGTATTTTCACGCAACCTACTACAGCAATCCTTACTGATGGTCAAAAGAGAGTTCAAATTTGCGCAGCTGTACTCGTTGCAATACCAGATAAAACTTCCGCAACATTTACACAAATTAATACAGCTTGTAATACTTTGACCGCTGATGCGACAGCTACCGATACAGCTAAACTTACTTCACTTATGGCTACTATTAATGCTTCTTCTGATGGATTGATAATAAATACAACTGCCAATGTCGAGCAAAGTAAAGCTCAAGAGTCTTCTAAACAAGCATTCACAGATATTTCTGATACAGTGAAAGAACTTATGGATGAGCAAGAGTTTAAGCCAACGATAACTCTAGATCAAGGAACTCCTGTAAGAATTTATGTAAATAAAGATTACAAGTTTCCAAAGGCTACTCTTAGTAAGTCGAGGTCAATAAAATGAGTTTTGCGGCACTAGAGACCTATCTTTTACCGTTTAAAAATATCTTCGCCGAAGAAGGCGTTAACGAGCTTATGATTAATAGGCCTGGTGAAGTCTGGGTTGAGAAGCGAGGAGATCAACGCTTAGAATCAATACCAGAAGTTGACATTGATCATTTGCTTGGTTTAGGTCGATTGGTTGCCCAATCTACAGATCAGAAAATTTCTGAAGAAAATCCACTACTTTCTGCAACACTCCCGAATGGTTACCGTATTCAGATCGTATTTCCACCTGCTGTTGAGCCTAATTTAGCAGCTTTTGCAATACGTAAAGGTTCAGCGATACATCTTTCTCTTGACGAGTACGCCAAAATGGGGGCTTTCGATAACACTTCTACAAATGAAATGACCGATGAAAATAACGCAATATTGTGCAATTACTTGAAAGAAAAGAAAATTAAAGAATTTATCCGGCACGCCGTGCTTTGTAAAAAAAATATAGTAATTAGTGGTGGTACATCGACTGGTAAAACTACTTTTACGAATGCTGCACTTGGTGAAATTCCTACTCATGAACGATTAATTACTGTTGAAGATGCTCGAGAAGTTCAGTTACACAACCATCCAAACAAAGTTCATTTATTAGCTTCTAAGGGAGGACAAGGTAGAGCCAAAGTAACAACTCAAGACCTTATTGAAGCCTGCTTACGTTTACGCCCAGATAGAATAATTGTCGGTGAACTGCGAGGAGCCGAAGCGTTTAGCTTCTTAAGAGCAATTAATACTGGCCACCCTGGTTCCATATCGACATTACACGCAGATGCACCTTCAATGGCTTTAGAACAGTTGAAATTGATGGTTATGCAAGCTGGACTTGGAATGCCCCCAGACGAAATTAAGAAATATATTTTAGCAGTTGTTGATATAGTAGTTCAGCTAAAACGCGGTAATGGTGGCAAACGGTATGTTTCTGAGATATACTTCAAAGGAATGAGGGGTGAGAATAGTGTTCAATAATATTCTTAGAAAAGCGAGAACAATCTTTGGTCATATGGTGATTCATCCATTTGTGCTAATTTGCACCTTGTGGACAAGTGGCCTCCTTATATCTTTTGTTACTAATGAATATAGGACAATTGGTTTGGATTTAAATGCAATTGCAATAGCCTATAAATGGGCATCTTGGCTCTTGCATTCGTGGACAAAACTAAGTTTTGATGCCTATGACTACATAAAAATAAAACTAATTATAGCTTTAATTGCTCCGCCAGCATGCGTTGCTTTATTTTACATCAAGAACTTTAGCAGGATAAAAACTCTTGAGTTTTTCTTGCCAAAAGAAGCTGTATATGGTTCAGCCCAGTGGGCCACTCAGGCAGATATAGAGAGAGCTAATTTAAGAGCCACACATGGGATGCTTCTTGGAAAAGACTCTATTGGATATTTTTGCGCAGACGGTTTTCAGCACGCTTTGCTCTTTGCTCCTACTGGCTCGGGTAAAGGTGTTGGGTTCGTAATTCCGAATTTACTCTTTTGGGAGCATTCTGTAATTGTGCATGATATCAAACTTGAAAATCACCTCTTAGCCAGCGGATGGAGAGCTCAAAATGGGCAAGAAGTTTATGTATGGGAACCATCAAATCCGGATGGAGTTACTAATTGTTATAACCCAATCGACTGGGTAAGTAGCAAGCCTGGGCAGATGGTAGATGATGTACAAAAAATTGCTAATCTGATCCTGCCAAAGCAAGAATTTTGGGAAAATGAAGCAAGAAGTTTATTTTTAGGAGTAGTGCTTTACCTTATTGCTGATGAAACTAAGGTCAAATCATTTGGTGAAGTTGTAAGAACTATGCGTAGTGATGACGTAGTGTATAACCTTGCTGTAGCTTTGGATACACTAGGTGAACTTATGCATCCTGTTGCTTATATGAATATTGCTGCATTCTTACAAAAAGCTGATAAAGAACGGTCTGGTGTTATTTCAACTATGAACTCTTCGCTTGAACTATGGGCAAATCCATTGATCGATGCGGCAACAGCTTCTTCAGATTTCAATATCATGGAATTTAAAAAGAAAAAAACCACTGTATTTGTTGGCTTAACTCCAGATAATATTCAAAGATTGCAGAAATTAATGCAAATCTTTTATCAACAAGCCAGTGAGTTCTTAAGTCGTAAAATGCCCAATATAAAAGAAGAGCCATATGGTGTAATGTTTTTACTAGATGAATTTCCAACACTTGGAAAAATGGAACAAATAAAAGCTGGTATCGCTTATTTCAGGGGGTATAGAGTCCGCTTGTTCTTAATTATTCAAGATACTCAGCAGCTCAAGGGAGCTTATGAGGAAGCCGGGATGAACTCGTTCTTATCAAACTCAACATTTCGTATTACTTTTGCAGCAAATAACTATGAAACTGCAAATCTTATTTCGCAATTATGCGGCAATAAAACAGTAGAGCAAACTTCATATAACAAACCATTATTCTTTGACTTGAACGTTTCAACAAGAACTCAGAATGTTTCAAACGTGCAGCGAGCGTTATTACTACCACAAGAAGTTATTCAACTACCTCGTGATGACCAGATCGTATTAATTGAATCCTTCCCTCCAATTCGATCACAGAAAATTAAGTATTTTGAAGATAAGTTCTTTACAAAAAGACTTTTACCGCCTACATTTATACCAACACAAACGCCTTTTGATCCAAAAAGTGAAAAAGCCAGCGAGACTAAACCAGCTGAAGAATAGGTTGAGTAATACTAAATAATTGTGGCAGGGGGAACTTAATCCTTCCTAGCTTAATAATAAAAAAAGAAATACACATGCGCTGTGCAATAATGGATATTGGCTACAATGCCATAAGGGCCGTTGTTTATGAAGATAACACACTTGGTGCTCCTGAAATATTTAATAATAAATTTAAGAATGATATTCTTAGTCTACTATCAAACGAATCGTTCGATATAAAGCATCAATCCTATCTTTCTATTCAATATCTCTTACATGTATTCAAACAGCTAGAAGTTACAGAGATTAATTGCGTTGCCACAGCTGTACTTAGAGATCACCCCCGAGCAGATGATTTTATCTCATTTATAAAAAATAAATATCACTTTGATATTAGAGTTATTACAGGCGAAGAAGAAGCCAAATTAACTGCTCAAGGTTTAATCAGCGGCATTCGCGATAGCGTGGGTATTGCAGCGGACCTTGGCGGTGGTAGCCTAGAATTAGTTGAAGTTGAAAACGGCTGCATCGGAAAACTCGAATCACTTGAGCTTGGAACCAAAATCATTACGGCACGAAATATTACCAATAAAAATGAACTAGTCAAAATAATTTTAGAGAAATTTGGTAACCAAACCTATAAAAACCTTTATCTCATCGGTGGAGCTCTTAGATTTATCGGCAGATTATATATAGACTTTACGGAATATCCTATAAAAAATCTGCATAATCTTGAGATACTATCGGACGAATTTTCAAGTTATCTAGCAAAATTAAGATCATATTCAAATAATACAAAGAGCAAACTCGGCAAGCGAAAAATCAACAGCAACGCATTATTGGTAGCTGAAGCAATGATCGAAGTCTTTAAACCAGAAAAAATCATTGTTTCTACCTATGGACTCAAAGAAGGAGTACGGGTAGAGCTATTAAGTGATGATGATAAACATAAAGATATTGTTGAAGAAAAAGTGAAGTATACTTGCAACTATGATGTTACTAAAACGGATTTTGACAGTTACTACGAGATTTTAGAATCTGTAGCAGGTAAAGATGATATCAGCATGAAGATCCTAAAATTTGCTATAATGCTTATGAGTTTGAAGCGCAAATTTGATAATACACTTCCGCCAACAGCACTTACTGAATTTATACTGTCCTCAGAAATTCCCTTTAAACATCAAATTCGGTTGATGCTTGCTTTAGTTCTTGCTTATGCTTCGAATTATAAACCAGACCACGAGCTCGTTAGAGTTTCAAAAAAACTACTTACTAAAGAAGATTATGCACGAAGTCAAATTATCGGACATTTCTTACAAATAGCTGAAGAGATTGACGGTCCTAGTTTTCGATCTCCCTCTTTTTCTATCAAATCAAAAAATTACTACCTTGAAATCGATAGTAAAGAAGTTTTACCACGCCCAACTTTTGAAAAAGTCTGTAGTCGTCTTAAATCTATTGCTTATGCAAAAAAAATATACTCTAATTAATACCAGTTCGAAATTAAATCCTAAAGATAAAATATGCTGAGAAACACTGAAAATTCATATGGCTTGATCGCCAGAATACTACACTGGATAATCGCTTTTGCAATCATTGGAATGATATCCGTTGGTTTCTTCATGAGCTCTATGGAACCATCACCAGAAAAGTCTGAACTATATGGCATGCATAAAGCCTTTGGGGTCACTGCATTATCTCTTATAGTTTTAAGGATTATTTGGAGACTTTCTAATAAGGTAGTACTGCCACTTGCGGATCTACCAAACATACTGAAACTAGCTGCAAAATCTGGACATTTCTTGCTATATGTTTTCATGCTCATAATGCCAATTAGTGGTATTATGATGTCTCGTTTTGCAGGATATGATATATCAGTGTTCGGCTTATTTACTATTCCTGCGCTCGAAAAGAACGAATGGCTCTCTGGTATTTTTCATACCACACACGTAACAGCCGTCTGGGGATTTGTAATAATTATAATAATGCATATCGGAGCAGCTTTTTATCACCATTTTATCAGAAAAGATAAGGTTTTAATGCGTATGATAAAGCAATCAGATTAACCACCACCCTCGCTTTAGAACGGACTATGATAGTTCCGTCGTCTCTGTAATTAACCTGAGTTTTGATGTAAGAAGGCGTAACCGTTCCCATGGTTTGGTTTAGTGCGACAAACGCAACAGTACGTGACAAAACATTAACTGGTCCTTCCGTCAGAACTCTTACACGTGAATAAATAAAAGGGATACGAGATAAAACTTTATTGTAAGATCCATAAGAAAACGACGATATATGTACAAAAATATTATGGAATTGCTGAGAATGTTTTTG